>NZ_JARAVK010000012.1:0-79876 GCF_033792765.1 Streptomyces sp. PA03-6a
CCATCCTGCGCTAGAAGCCCAGATAGGCCGCCTTGTGGTCCACGACGACCTCATCGACATCGAACCGTAGAGTCTGCCCGCACCCGTAGCGTCGCCCCCCCCCGCCAGTCTTGAACGAATCGGACACGCACCGCCCCCCGCCCCCCACGCCCGCCGCGGCGGATCCGGTCAGCCCCGGTGGCGGGGGGCGGTGCGTGTCCGATTCGTTCAAGACGGGCCGGGGGGCGCGACCCTACGGTTGCGGCATGACTCTTCGTTTCGATGTCGTCGAGATCGTCGTGGCCGACATGGCCGCCTCGCTGGCCTTCTACCGCAGGCTGGGGCTGGAGGTCCCCGCCGGGGCGGAGGCCGAGCCCCACGTGGAGGTGGCGCTGCCCGGAGGGCTGCGCATGGCGTGGGACACCGTGGAGACCGTCCGGTCGTTCGACTCCTCCTGGACGCCCCCGCAGGGTGGCCACCGGATGGCGCTGGCCTTCACCTGTGACGGGCCGAAGGAGGTGGACGCGACGTTCGCCGAGCTGACCGGGGCTGGGTACGCGGGGCACCTGAAGCCCTTCGACGCGCCCTGGGGGATGCGGTACGCCGTGGTCCTGGACCCGGACGGGAACCCGGTCGACCTCTTCGCGACGCTCCCGCAGGAGTAGCCGGGGTCAGGCGAGCAGGTCGCCGAGCGGGACCCCGGCGAGCGCGCGGACGTCGCGGGCCAGGTGGGCCTGGTCCGCGTAGCCGGCGCGGGCGGCGACGTCGGCGAAGGGATGGCCGCGGCGGGCCAGTCCCAGTGCGCGCTGGAGGCGCAGGATGCGGGCGAGGGTCTTGGGCCCGTAGCCGAAGGCCGCCAGGCAGCGGCGGTGGAGCTGGCGCTCGCTCAGCCCGGTGTCCTCGGCGACGGTGCCGACGCGGGAGCCGGCCGCCAGGCTCGCGGCGACCTGCGGGCCCCACGGGGGCGCCGCGCGCCGCACGTCCCGTGCGAGCACCAGGGACTCCAGGACGGCGCCGGGGTCGGCGGCCGCGGCGACGCGCTCGGTGGCCCGGCGCGCCTGCGCGCCGGGCCACAGCGCGTCCAGCGGAACACGGCGGTCACGCAGCTCGTGCGCGGGCAGCCCGAACACGGCGGGCCCGACGCCGGGGGCGAAGCGCAGGCCCGCGTACCGCGTGCCGGGCGGGCTGCCGGAGAGGTGGGCGGCGGTGTCGGGGCCCGCCGCGAACAGTCCGGTGTCCTCGCCCCAGATCAGGTCGATGCAGCCGTCGGGCAGCACGCGGGCCGCCCCGGCACCCGCTGTCCTCGTCCACAGCACGGCGCCGGGCACCGTCGAGGTCTGTTCCCGGTACACCGCTCCAGCATGGCACCGGCCACCGACAGCGCGCCGGGTGCGCCTCAGTGCGGGGGCTTGCCGCCGTTCTTGCCCGGGGGCCGGCGCCCGCGCAGCCGGGACCGCACGTCCTCCGGCGGCAGGAAGCCCGCCCAGCGCTCGGGGAATTCGGCGGGCGGGTCCTCCGGACCGACCTCGTCGTCCGGGCCGGACTCGAACGCGGCGCGACGGGCGGCGGCCTCCGCGACGAGGTCGGCGGCGGCGCGTTCCCTGGCCCGGGCGTTCTCCTCGCGGGCGGCCGCGGTCTCGATCGACGGCCACACCCGGTCGATGGCGGCGTTGACGGCCGCTCCGACGAGCACCGCGAAGGCCGACACGAAGATCCACAGCAGGACGGCGACGGGCGCGGCCAGCGATCCGTAGATGGTCGGGCCCTCGACGGTGTGGGTGAGGTAGATGCGCAGCACGAAGCTGCCGAGGACCCACATCAGCAGGGCGACGGCCGCCCCGGGCATGTCCTCGTACCAGGGCGACCGCACCGGTACGGAGACGTGGTACAGCGTGGTGAGGAAGGCGATCGACAACACGCTGACGACCGGCCAGTACAGTATCCGGATCACGGCCTCGCTCCACGGCAGGAACGACACCACCGCGTCCGGCCCGACGACCATCAGCGGCATGACGACCGCACCGATCACCAGGGCGACGATGTAGAGCAGCAGCGCCAGCAGCCGCGTCCTGACGATGCCGCGCCTGCCCTCCAGCCCGTACATGATCGTGATCGTGTCGACGAAGACGTTGAGGGCCCGCGATCCGGACCACAGGGCGATGACGAAGCCGATGGAGATCACGTCGGGCCGTCCGCCGCCGAAGACGTCGTCGACGAGCGGCCGCATCAGCTGGTCGACGCCCTTGTCCGACAGGACCGTCGCGGCGGCCGTGAGGATGTTGCCGCGGATGTTGTCGATCGTGTCGGTGCCGATGATCTCGTCGACGTAGCCGATGGCGCCGACGAGGCTCAGCAGCAGCGGCGGCAGGGAGAGCAGCACGAAGAAGGCGGCCTCGGCGGCGAGTCCGGTGACGCGGTACTCCATGCAGGAGTCGACCGTGTCCTTGAGCAGCAGCCAGCCCACCTTGCGCTTGGATACGTTCCTGTAGAGGGCCCGCGCCCGGTGGAGTCGGCCTCGCCTGGGCCGCTCGGGTGTTTCGTCTGCTGCCTGCACGCGCCTACCGTAACCGTCATGAGTCCCCCCACACACACCGTGACCAACCAGGCTCCGCCCCTGGTCGGGTATGACGTGTACGCCGCCGACACCGCCCTGGTGGAGGGGGTGGCACGACACGTGGCGCCCGGGCTCCGGGAGGAGGTCCACCGGGAGCTCGGCGAGATCGGCCGGGCCGCCGGTTCCGCTCAGGCGCAGGGGTGGGCGGAGGCCGCCGACACCCATCCGCCGGTGCTGCGCACCCACGACCGGTACGGGCACCGGATCGACGAGGTGGAGTTCCACCCGGCCTGGCACCGGCTGCTGGGGCGCGCGGTCTCCTCGGGGCTCACCGACGCCTGGTCGCGCCCCGGCGGACACCTGCGGCGCGCGGCGGGTTTCCTGGTGTGGTCCCAGGCGGAGGCCGGGCACGGCTGCCCGGTGTCGATGACGCACGCGGCGGTGCCGGCGCTGCGGGCCGACCCGGCGCTGGCCGCCGAGTGGGAGCCCCGGCTGGGGTCGCGGGTGTACGACCCGCAGCTGGTGGCGCCGGGAGGCAAGCCCGGGGCGCTGTTCGGCATGGGGATGACCGAGAAGCAGGGCGGCTCGGACGTGCGGGCTACCACCACGCGGGCGGAGCCGCTGGCGGAGGAGGGCACGTACCTGCTCACCGGCCACAAGTGGTTCTGCTCGGCGCCGATGTCGGACGCCTTCCTCGTGCTGGCGCAGGCGTCCCCCTCCTCGGGGAAGGGGGGCCTGACCTGCTTCCTGCTGCCCCGGGTGCTGCCGGACGGCTCACGCAACGTCTTCCTGATCCAGCGGCTCAAGGACAAGCTGGGCAACCGCTCCAACGCCTCGGCCGAGGTGGAGTTCGACGGCACGTGGGCGCGCCGGGTCGGCGAGGAGGGGCGCGGGGTGGCGACCATCATCGAGATGGTGGCGGCCACCCGGCTGGACTGCGCGACCGGTTCCGCCGCGCTGATGCGGCAGGCGGTGGCGCAGGCGGTGCACCACGCGACGCACCGCAGCGCGTTCGGCGGGCCGCTGGTCGACAAGCCGCTGATGCGGAACGTCCTGGCGGACCTCGCCCTGGAGTCGGAGGCGGCCACCACGACCGTGCTGCGGCTGGCGGCGGCGTACGACGCGGATGGCGCGGACGACGAGCAGGAGCGGCACTTCCGGCGGCTGGCGGTGGCGGTCTCCAAGTACTGGGTCACCAAGCGCTGCCCGCCGCTGGTGGCCGAGGCGCTGGAGTGCCTGGGCGGCAACGGCTACGTGGAGGAGTCGGGGCTGCCGCGCCTGTTCCGGGAGTCGCCGCTGAACTCGGTGTGGGAGGGCTCGGGCAACGTGCAGGCCCTGGACGTGCTGCGGGTGCTGCAGAGGGAGCCGCGCGCGCTGAACGCCTTCCTCGGCGAGATCGGCCTGGCGCGCGGCGCGGACCACCGGCTGGACGGCGCGATCAAGTCGCTGCTGACCGAACTGGCCGACCTGGAGGGCGTCGAGGCCCGGGCGCGCCGGCTGGTGGAGCGCATGGCGCTGGTGCTGCAGGGCTCGTTGCTGGTGCGGTTCGCCCCGGTCGAGGTCTCGGACGCGTTCTGCGCCTCGCGGCTCGGCGGCGACTGGGGGGCGACCTTCGGCACGCTGCCGCGCGGGCTGGACCTGGCGGCGATCGTGGAGCGGGCGCAACCTCAGGTGTGAGGGGCGGATGCGGCGGCGGTCCGCCCGAGGTCCCGACGGAAGGACCGGGATCTTCGGGGAAACGTTCCGCCGCCGCGCCGCACTGAGGGTGGTGCCGCGCCGACTCGGCACCACCCCCGGTCTCGCCTCACCGTCGCACGGAATCAGGGTTCCGTACGAATAGCGTGATGCGCCGTCACTGTCCGTCGAATGCGCGCATATTCGCAACCGTTGCAGACAGTTGCAAGGTATTGGCCGGATATCCCACCGGAGGGACCGGCCCGGCGGCACCATATGCACATGGTGTGGCAGCGGAGAACCGGCGCGGCCACTGCCCGAGCGCAGAAAGCGCTGCGCACACGGACGCGGGGAGCACCATGAACCAGGATCCGATCGACGCACGGTCGTTGTCGGTCCAGTCCGTCCAGGAACCGCGCCGTTCCGCACGGCTGCTGGGCGGCATGCGGGACGCCGCGCTGGGCGGCGGATCGGGTGGCACGGTGCCCAGACCGGTCATCCAGGACTCCTGGCGGCGCGCCCTGGACCTCGGTGTCGACCCGGACAACGGCAGCCATGCCGGCATGCTGACCGCCGACGAGATCGAGGTGCGCAGGCGCCACACCCCGCTGAACGACGTGATGTCCGCGCTGCGCGACGGCCTGGTCTCGGTCGCCGACGAGGCCCGGCACATCATGGTGGTCACCGACCCCGAGGGCCGGGTGCTGTGGCGGGACGGCAGTCTGGCCGTCCGCAGGAGCGCGGACCGGCTGGGCTTCGCCGAGGGCGCCTCGTGGTCGGAGGAGGCCGTCGGCACCAACGCGATCGGCACCGCCCTGGTCACCGGGCGGCCGGTGCAGGTGCACTCCTCGGAGCACTTCGTCCGGGTGCACCACCAGTGGACCTGTGCCGCGGCCCCGCTCATCGACCCGCGGGACGGCCGGCTGCTGGGCGCGGTGGACGTCAGCGGGCCCGCGGCCGGGATGCACCCCGCGATGCTGTCGCTGGTGACCGCGGTGACCAAGGTCGCCGAGGCCGAACTGCGCAGCCTGCACTGGGCGGCCGTGGACCGGCTGCGCTCGGTCTCCGCCCCGCTGCTCGCCCGGATGCCGGGCCGGGCGGCGGTCGTCGACCCCAACGGCTGGACGGCGGCGGTGACCGGGATGCCGCCGGTGGAGCGGATCACGCTGCCCGCCGCGCCGAGCGCCGGACGTACGTGGGTGCCCGCGCTGGGCACCTGCACCCTGGAGCCGCTGCCGGGCGGCTGGCTGGTGCGGGTCGCCACGCCGGAGGAGGAGGTGCCCGGGGCCGGGCACGTGGTGCTGGACCTCGGCCGTCCCCGCACGTGGACGGTGAACGTCTCCGGTGCGGCCGGCGGCTGGTCGCAGGAGCTCAGCCCGCGCCACGCCGAACTGCTCTTCGTGCTGGCCCTGCACCGGGACGGCCGCACCGCCGCGGAACTGGCCGGCGACCTGTTCGGCGACCCCTCCCGCACGGTGACGGTGCGCGCCGAGATGTCCCGCCTGCGCCGCACCCTGGCCGGGGTGCTCGACCACCGTCCCTACCGCTTCGCGGACGGCGTCGAGGTCGAGGTGGTCCGCCCCGCCCACCCCGCGGACCTGCTGCCGCACTCGACGGCGCCGGCGGTGCGCGGGGCGCGCTTCGGGGAGTGAGGGGGCGACCCGGACGGGCCGCGGCAGCGAGCCGGGAACCCGCCGGGTCCGCGAGGCCGCAGAATGTGGCGCATGAGCACTAGCGTCACGGTGACCACGTGGTCACTGGAGCAGACCTCCCACGCCGATCTGCGGCCCTCCCTGGAGCCGGACCCCGCGACGTCGGGCATCCGCATCGCGCGGGCCGAGGTGCCGTCCCCGGAGTTCAGCCGCTTCCTCTACACGTCGGTGGGCGCGGACTGCGCCTGGACGGACCGCCTGCCGTGGTCGTACGAGCAGTGGCGGGCCTTCCTGGAGCGCCCGGGCGTGGAGACCTGGGTGGCGTACGACCGGGACACCCCGGCCGGCTACATCGAACTGGACCCGCAGGACGACGGCCAGGTCGAGATCGCGTACTTCGGGCTGCTGCCCGCCTTCCGGGGGCGGCGGATCGGCGGGCACCTGCTGTCCGTCGGCATCGCCCGCGCCTGGGACCTGGCGGAGCGCCGGCCGGACCGCACCCCGACGAAGCGGGTGTGGGTGCACACCTGCAGCCTGGACGGGCCGCACGCGCTGGCCAACTACGAGAACCGCGGCTTCCGCATCTTCCGCACCGAGACGGGGGAGGAGGAGGAGAGGCCCGTCACCGGGCCCTGGTCCGGAGCCCGGTAGGGACCGGCGGACGGGAAGGGGCGGGCATGGACGTCGTCGGGGTCGGGGCGCTCAACCTGGACCTCATCACGGGCGCGTCCGCCCTGAACGGCGGCCCGGTGCTGGCCCGGCTCGGCGCGCACATGCGGCTGCGCCCGCCGCCGGAGAGCGGCGGCGAACGCATGGTCGACGAGCCCGCCGTCCGCGCCGGCCTGGAGTGGCTGCGGGCCGAGGGGGTGCCGCTCACGCCGGAACCGGGCGGCTCGGCCTTCAACACCCTCCATGCGCTGGGCCGTCTGGGCCGCGGGCTGCGGCTCGGGTACGTGGGCGTGGCGGGCCGCGACCCGCTGGGCGCGGCCGGCCCCCTCGCCGTCCTGGACGGGCTCGGCATCGACCGGCGGCTGGTGGCCCGGGACCCGGACCGGCTGTGCGGGATCTGCCTGTCCGTGCACGACGGCGGGGAGCGCACGCTGCTGACCCACACCGGGGCGAACACGCGGATCGCCGCCCATGTGCGGGAGCGGTTCGAGGAGATCGCCGGCTACCTGGCGGCGGCGCGGGCGGTGCACGTCACCTCGTTCCTGGATCCGGACGGCGGCGCGGTGCTGCACCGGCTGCTGGTGGAGGTGCGGCGGCGTTCGCCGCGGACGCTGATCAGCTTCGACCCGGGGCACGTCTGGTCGGCGGAGCCGACCGCCGATGTGCTGGCCATGGCGGCGATGAGCGACTACCTGCTGGTCAACGGGCGGGAGTTCGAGCGGCTGGTCCGGGTGCGGACCCGTGCGGAGGGCGCGGCCGTGGTGAAGTACCCGGACCGGGTGGAGGTGCACCGGCCGGGCACCGTGGAGCGCTACGCGCACCGGCCGCTCCCCGGCGGCGAGGTGGAGGACGCGACGGGGGCGGGCGACGTCTTCGCGGCGGGGCTGCTGGCGGCGCTGGTCGCGGACCACGCCCCGCTCGGTGCGGGGGTGCGGCTGGGTTCGGCGCTGGCGGGCCACAAGCTGCGTCACGTGGGGACCCGCGGGCACGGTGGGTTCCGGGCCATCGCGGCCGATTTCCTGCGCCCGGCGAGTCATGTCAGGTGACGGACAATCGACGCATCTCGCCATGCGGGATGAACTCGTCCACATTTTGGATAACGGTGGACTGGCCCGAGATCCCCGTGACACGCTTTCGACATGTCTCGCACTGGAATCGCCTTGGTAGGTCGGCTGCACGTCGACCTCGGACGCATGTCCAGCGCCATCTGTCAGGCGTGCTGAGCACTCGCCGCCGTCCCGTCCAGGACTGACCCGGCCGTCCCCGGCCCCGCGGGCGCAACGAGGCGCCCACGCCTCGCGCTGTTCCCAGCGCAGCGGCGTATCCGCAGGCCAAGGGGACTCTTCGCGCTACGACCGACTCTGTCCAGCCTGCCAGAAGGACTGCATCGCCATGGCCTCCACCCCTGACCAGCCGAACGCCGCCGCGCCGCGCCGCAAGGTGAGCCGCCACCGCGGCGAGGGCCAGTGGGCGGTCGGCCACATGACACCGCTCAACGCCAACGAGCAGTTCAAGCGGGACGACGACGGTCTCAACGTGCGGACACGCATTGAGACGATCTACCGGTACCGCGGCTTCGACGCGATCGACGGAGCCGACCTGCGCGGCCGCATGCGCTGGTGGGGTCTGTACACCCAGCGCAAGCCCGGGATCGACGGCGGCAAGACCGCGATCCTGGAGCCGGAGGAGCTGGACGACAAGTACTTCATGCTCCGGGTCCGCATCGACGGCGGCCGGCTCACCACCGAGCAGCTGCGCGTCATCGGCGAGGTCTCCCAGGAGTTCGCCCGCGGCACCGCCGACATCACCGACCGGCAGAACATCCAGCTGCACTGGATCCGCATCGAGGACGTCGCCGAGATCTGGCAGCGCCTGGAGGCCGTGGGCCTGTCCACCACCGAGGCGTGCGGCGACACCCCGCGGGTCATCCTCGGCTCGCCCGTCGCCGGGATCGCCGAGGACGAGATCCTCGACGGCACCTGGGCCGTGGACGAGGCCCACCGCCGCATCGTCGGCAACAAGGAGTTCTCCAACCTCCCCCGCAAGTTCAAGTCGGCGATCTCCGGCTCCCCGCTGCTGGACGTGGCCCACGAGATCAACGACGTCGCCTTCGTCGGCGTCCGCCACCCCGAGCACGGGCCGGGCTTCGACGTGTGGGTCGGCGGCGGTCTGTCCACCAACCCCAAGATCGGCGTCCGGCTGGGCGCGTGGGTGCCGCTGGAGGCGGTCCCGGACGTCTTCGAAGGCGTCATCTCGATCTTCCGCGACTACGGCTACCGGCGGCTGCGCACCCGCGCCCGGCTGAAGTTCCTGGTCGCCGACTGGGGCGCGGAGAAGTTCCGCCAGGTGCTGGAGGACGAGTACCTGGGGCGCAAGCTGGCCGACGGCCCCGCCCCCGACCAGCCGGTCCAGCAGTGGCGGGACCACGTGGGCGTGCACCGCCAGAAGGACGGCCGCTACTACGTCGGCTTCGCGCCGCGCGTCGGCCGGGTGGACGGCACCACGCTCAGCAAGATCGCCGAGCTGGCGGAGGCGCACGGCTCCGGCCGGCTGCGGACCACCGTCGAGCAGAAGATGATCGTGCTGGACGTCGAGCAGGACCGGGTCGACTCCCTCGTCTCGGGTCTGGAGGCGCTGGACCTGCAGGTGAAGCCCTCCCCGTTCCGGCGCGGCACGATGGCCTGCACCGGCATCGAGTTCTGCAAGCTGGCCATCGTCGAGACCAAGGCGCGCGGCTCCTCACTGATCGACGAACTGGAGCGCCGGCTGCCGGAGTTCGAGGAGCCGATCACGATCAACATCAACGGCTGCCCGAACGCCTGCGCCCGGATCCAGGTCGCCGACATCGGCCTCAAGGGCCAGCTCGTGCTGGACGACGAGGGCAACCAGGTGGAGGGCTACCAGGTGCACCTGGGCGGCGCGCTGGGCCTGGAGGCCGGTTTCGGCCGCAAGGTCCGCGGGCTTAAGGTCACCGCGGACGAGCTGCCCGACTACGTCGAGCGCGTCCTGAAGCGTTTCCAGGCCGAGCGTACGGACGGCGAGCGCTTCGCGCAGTGGGTGACGCGGGCGAGCGAGGAGGCGCTGTCGTGAGCGAACGCGCCGCACCGTTCTACTGCCCCTACTGCGGGGACGAGGACCTGCACCCCGCGGAGCAGGGCCACGGCGCCTGGGAGTGCCGGTCGTGCAACCGCGCGTTCCAGCTGAAGTTCCTGGGCCTGCTGGCCCGGGGGCTGCGGACCGAGCACCGTGAGGGAGGCCCTTCGTGACCACCGCGCAGCAGCACACCGCGGACGAACTGCGGGCGCTGGCCGAGCAGGCGGGCCGCGACCTGGAGGACGCCACCGCGCTCGACGTCCTGCGCTGGGCCACCGGCACCTTCGGGTCCCGGTTCTGCGTCACCTCCTCGATGGAGGACGCGGTCGTGGCGCACCTGGCCTCGCGCGTCGCCCCGGGCGTCGACGTCGTCTTCCTCGACACCGGCTACCACTTCCCGGAGACCATCGGCACCCGTGACGCGGTCGCCGCCGTCATGGACGTGCAGCTCATCACGCTGACGCCGCGTCAGAGCGTGGCCGAGCAGGACGCGGAGTACGGGCCGAGGCTGCACGACCGCGACCCCGACCTGTGCTGCGCGCTGCGCAAGGTCACGCCGCTGGAGGAGGGCCTGACCGGCTACGACGCCTGGGCGACCGGCCTGCGCCGCGACGAGTCCCCCACCCGCGCGAACACCCCGGTCGTGGGCTGGGACGCGCGGCGCGGGAAGGTCAAGGTCTCCCCCATCGCCCGCTGGACGCAGGACGACGTGGACTCCTACGTCACGGAGCACGGGGTGCTCACCAACCCGCTGCTCACGGACGGCTACGCCTCGGTCGGCTGCGCCCCCTGCACCCGCCGGGTGCTGGAGGGCGAGGACGCCCGGGCCGGCCGCTGGGCGGGACGGGCCAAGACCGAGTGCGGGCTGCACGGCTGATGACGACGGAACGGACTTCCCGGGAGGGGCGGATGGGCGTGACGGGCACAGGGGCCACGGTGTGGCTCACGGGTCTGCCGAGCGCGGGCAAGACCACGATCGCCCAGGCGCTGGCCGGGCGGCTGCGCGGCGACGGGCACCGGGTGGAGGTCCTGGACGGCGACGAGATCCGCGAGTTCCTCTCCGCGGGCCTCGGCTTCGGCCGCGAGGACCGGCACACCAATGTGCAGCGGATCGGTTTCGTCGCCGAACTCCTGGCCGCCAACGGGGTCAAGGTGCTGGTCCCGGTCATCGCGCCGTACGCCGACAGCCGGGAGGCCGTCCGCAAGCGCCACGAGGCGCGGGGCACGACGTACCTGGAGGTGCACGTCGCCACCCCGGTGGAGGTCTGCACCGTGCGTGACGTGAAGGGCCTGTACGCCAAGCAGGCCGCGGGCGAGATATCCGGGCTGACCGGCGTCGACGACCCGTACGAGGCACCCGAGACCCCCGATCTGCGGATCGAGACCCAGGACCACACCGTCGAGGACTCGGCGGCGCTGCTGACGGCGCTGCTCGTGGAGAGGGGACTGGCGTGACCACGGTAGTCGCAGTCGACGAGAGCACGGGCAATCCCTTCGCGCTGTCGCACCTGGACGCGCTGGAGTCGGAGGCGGTGCACATCTTCCGTGAGGTGGCGGGGGAGTTCGAGCGGCCGGTGATCCTCTTCTCCGGCGGCAAGGACTCCATCGTCATGCTCCACCTGGCGCTGAAGGCCTTCGCCCCCGCGGCGGTCCCCTTCTCGCTGCTGCACGTCGACACGGGCCACAACTTCCCCGAGGTGCTGGAGTACCGGGACCGCACCGTGGCGGAGCACTCCCTGCGGCTGCACGTCGCCTCGGTGCAGGACTACATCGACGACGGCCGGCTGCGCGAGCGCCCCGACGGCACCCGCAACCCGCTGCAGACGGTGCCGCTGACCGAGGCCATCCAGGAGTCGCGCTTCGACGCCGTCTTCGGCGGCGGCCGCCGTGACGAGGAGAAGGCCCGCGCCAAGGAGCGGGTGTTCTCGCTGCGCGACGAGTTCTCCCAGTGGGACCCGCGCCGCCAGCGGCCCGAGCTGTGGCAGCTCTACAACGGCCGGCACGCCCCCGGCGAGCACGTGCGCGTCTTCCCGCTGTCCAACTGGACCGAGCTGGACGTGTGGCAGTACATCGCCCGCGAGGGCATCGAGCTGCCGGAGATCTACTACGCCCACGAGCGCGAGGTGTTCCGGCGCAGCGGCATGTGGCTGACCGCGGGCGACTGGGGCGGGCCGAAGGACGGCGAGTCGGTGGAGACCCGGCTGATCCGCTACCGCACGGTGGGCGACATGTCCTGCACCGGCGCGGTGGACTCCGACGCCGCCACCATCGACGCCGTCATCGCCGAGATCGCCGCGTCCCGGCTCACCGAGCGGGGCGCCACCCGGGCGGACGACAAGCTCTCCGAGGCCGCGATGGAAGACCGCAAGCGCGAGGGGTACTTCTAGCCATGACCACCGGCACCACCGCCGAGCAGCTCTCGGCCACCTCCCTGCTGCGCTTCGCCACCGCGGGTTCCGTCGACGACGGCAAGTCCACGCTGGTCGGCCGGCTGCTGCACGACTCCAAGTCGGTGCTCGCCGACCAGCTGGAGGCCGTCGAGCTGGCCTCCGCCCGCCGCGGGCAGGAGGCGCCGGACCTGGCGCTGCTCACCGACGGCCTGCGCGCCGAGCGCGAGCAGGGCATCACCATCGACGTGGCGTACCGCTACTTCGCCACGCCGCGGCGGCGGTTCATCCTGGCGGACACGCCGGGGCACGTGCAGTACACGCGGAACATGGTGACCGGCGCCTCGACCGCCGAGCTGACCGTGATCCTGGTGGACGCCCGCAACGGCGTCGTGGAGCAGACCCGCCGGCACGCGGCGCTGGCGGCGCTGCTGCGGGTGCCGCACGTGGTGCTCGCGGTCAACAAGATGGACCTGGCCGACTGGTCGGAGCCGGTCTTCGCGGCCATCGCCGAGGAGTTCACCGCCTACGCGGCCTCCATCGGCGTCCCGGAGATCACCACGATCCCCATCTCGGCCCTGGTCGGCGACAACGTCGTGTCGCCCTCGGCGAACATGGACTGGTACGGCGGCCCGACGATCCTGGAGCACCTGGAGACCGTCCCCGTCGGCAGCGACCCCGGTGCGCACCCGGCGCGCTTCCCCGTGCAGTACGTCATCCGCCCGCAGACCGCGGAGCACCCCGACTACCGCGGCTACGCGGGGCAGATCGCCTCGGGCGTGCTGCGCGTCGGCGACCCCGTGACGGTCCTGCCGTCCGGGCTGACCAGCACGATCAGCGGCATCGACGCGCTCGGCACCCCGGTCGACGTGGCGTGGGCGCCGCAGTCGGTGACGCTGCTGCTCGGCGACGACCTGGACATCTCGCGCGGCGACCTGATCGCGCCGTCCGACGCCGCCCCGGCGACCACCCAGGACGTCGAGGCGACCGTGTGCCACCTGCACGAGCGGCCGCTGAAGGTGGGCGCGCGCGTGCTGCTCAAGCACAGCACGCGCACGGTGAAGGCGGTCGTGAAGCGGCTGCCGTACCGGATCGACCTGACCCGGGGGCTGGAGCACGAGGACGAGCCGGGCGAGCTGCGCGTCAACGACATCGGCACGGTGGTGCTGCGCACCTCGGAGCCGCTGCCGCTGGACGCGTACGCCGACTCCCGGCTCACCGGCTCCTTCCTGCTGATCGACCCGGCGGACGGCACCACGCTGACCGCCGGCATGGCGGGCGAGGCCTTCGCCGCCCGCACCGCCACGGCCGCGGGCGACGCGGCCGGTGACGACGAGGGGTGGGATTTCTGATGGCGTTCGACGACGCCTTCGCCGGATTCGCCAAGGAGGGCGGTCGCGTCGGCAGCGGCTGTCTGGGCAGCGGCACAGGCGGTGTCACGCGATGTGCGCGCTGACCCCGTCCGAGCACCGCACCCGCGCCGCGTACGCGGCACCGCACCACCGACCACCAGACAGCCACCACCCCGGCGCGCCGTAGAGAGCGCGAGCCGGGGCCATCGAGAGGACCGCCTCCCGTGACTGCCGATCGCACCACCGCCCCGAGAACGTCCGCCCGTCGCCGCCTCATAGCCGGCGCCGCCCTTCTGCCGCTGCTGGCCCTGGCCGCCTGCGGCTACGGCTCCGACAAGAAGGACGACACCACCAACGCGGCCGCGAGCAGCGGCACCAGCAAGAAGCTGTCCGCCTCGACGGTGAAGATCGGCTACTTCGCGAACCTCACCCACGCCACCCCGCTGGTGGGCCTGAAGGAGGGCTTCTTCGCCGACGAGCTGGGCTCGGGCACCACGATCAAGGAGTCGGTGTTCAACGCCGGGCCCGCCGAGATCGAGGCCCTCAACGCCGGTTCCATCGACATCGGCTGGATCGGCCCCTCCCCCGCGGTCAACGGCTGGACGAAGTCCGGCGGCAAGAGCCTGAAGATCATCTCCGGTTCGGCCTCCGGCGGCGTCAAGCTGGTCGTCAACCCGGACAAGATCAAGACCCTCAAGGACGTCAAGGGCAAGAAGATCGCCACCCCGCAGCTCGGCAACACCCAGGACGTGGCGTTCCTCAACTGGATCGCCGAGCAGGGCTGGAAGGTCGACGCGACCAGCGGCAAGGGCGACGTGTCCGTGGTCCGCACGGACAACAAGGTCACCCCCGACGCCTACAAGACCGGCTCCATCGACGGTGCCTGGGTGCCCGAGCCCACCGCGTCCAAGCTGGTCGCCGAGGGCGCGAAGGTGCTCCTGGACGAGCGCGACCTGTGGCCGGACAAGAAGTTCGTCATCACGAACGTGATCGTCTCCCAGGCGTTCCTCAAGGACCACCCGGACGTCGTCGAGGCCGTCCTGCGCGGCTCGGTGAAGACCAACGCCTGGATCAGCGCCAACCCCGACAAGGCCAAGGCCGACGCCAACGCGCAGTTGGAGAAGCTGTCCGGCAAGCCGCTGCCCGCCGACGTCATCGACCCGGCCTGGGAGAGCATCCAGGTCATCGACGACCCGCTGGCGTCCACGCTGCAGACCGAGGCCGACCACGCCGTCACGGCCGGACTGCTGGAGAAGCCCTCGCTCAAGGGCATCTACGACCTGACGATCCTCAACAAGATCCTCAAGGGCGAGGGCAAGACCGGGATCGACGACGCCGGTCTCGGCGGCTGAGGCCCGGCAGCACCGATGACGACCGCAGCCCCAGCCCTCAGGAGGTGACGCCATGGCCACCGCACTCACCAAGCAGCCCGCCGTGACGGTCGACGCGGCCCCGTACGCCGCACGGCTCGAGCACGTCTCGAAGTCCTTCGGCCGTCCCGGCGCGGAGACGCACGTGCTGGACGACATCAGCATCGACGTCGCACCGGGCGAGTTCGTCTGCCTCCTGGGGGCCTCGGGCTGCGGCAAGTCCACGCTGCTCAACCTGGTCGCGGGACTCGACGGGCCGTCCGCCGGGGGCATCGAGACTCCCGGCGGCCGCCCGGCCCTGATGTTCCAGGAGCACGCCCTGTTCCCGTGGCTCACCGCGGGCAGGAACATCGAACTCGCCCTGCGCATGCGCGGCGTGCCGCGCGCCGAGCGGCGCCCGGAGGCCGAGCGGCTGCTGGAGCTCGTCCGCCTGAAGGGCGCGTACGGCAAGCGGGTGCACGAACTGTCCGGCGGCATGCGGCAGCGCGTCGCGCTGGCCCGGGCGCTGGCGCAGGACAGCCAGCTGCTGCTGATGGACGAGCCGTTCGCGGCGCTCGACGCCATCACCCGCGACGTCCTGCACGAGGAGCTCACCCGCATCTGGGCCGAGACCCGCCTGTCGGTGCTCTTCGTGACCCACAACGTCCGTGAGGCGGTGCGGCTCGCGCAGCGGGTCGTGCTGCTCTCCTCGCGGCCGGGACGGATCGCCCGGGAGTGGACGGTCGGCATCCCGCAGCCGCGCCGCATCGAGGACTCGGCGGTCGCCGAGCTCTCCGTGGAGATCACCGAACACCTCCGGGGGGAGATCCGGCGCCATGGCCAGCACTGAGACGAAGGCGGACGTCAGGCCCGGCGGCGACCTCGCGGGACTGGAGGCCGGGCTCGACGCCCTGGAGACCCGGTCCGCGACCCGCGTGCCGCTGGCCCGCGTGCTGCTGCAGAAGGCCGTTCCCCCGCTCGTTGCCATCGCGCTGGTGCTGGTGGTGTGGCAGCTCGCGTACCACTTCGAGCTCAAGCCGCACTACCAGCTGCCCAGTCCGGCGGAGGTCGGGCGCGCCCTGCAGGACAAGTGGCTCGACGGCACCCTGCTCGGCTACGTCTGGACGAGCCTGTCGCGCGGCGCGCTGGGCTTCGTGGCCTCCGTCGCGATCGGAACGCCGCTCGGCCTGCTCGTGGCGCGGGTCCGGGTGGTGCGGGCCGCGATCGGGCCGATCCTGTCGGGCCTGCAGTCCCTGCCGTCGGTGGCGTGGGTGCCCGCGTCGATCATCTGGTTCGGGCTGTCGGACGCCACGATCTACTGCGTGGTGCTGCTGGGCGCGGTGCCCTCGATCGCCAACGGCCTGGTCGCGGGCGTCGACCAGATCCCGCCGCTGTTCCTGCGGGCCGGCCGCACCATCGGCGCCACCGGCATCCACGCGGTGCGGCACGTGCTGCTGCCGGCCGCCCTGCCGGGTTACCTCGCCGGCCTCAAGCAGGGCTGGGCCTTCTCCTGGCGCTCCCTGATGGCCGCCGAGCTCATCGCCACCTCCCCCGACCTCGGCGTGGGCCTGGGCCAGCTGCTGGAGCAGGGGCGCGAACTGTCCGACATGCCGAGCGTGCTGGCGGCGATCCTGCTGATCCTGATCGTCGGCATCGGCATCGAACTGCTGGTGTTCGCGCCGCTGGAGCGTTCGGTGCTGCGCAGCCGCGGCCTGTTCGCACGGGGCTGACCATGACCGCGCACCCCGTCCTCCTCGTCATCGCCCACGGCAGCCGCGACCCGCGGCACGCCGCGACGGTCCACGCGCTGACCGAGCGGGTCCGGGCGGCCCGTCCCGGGCTGCGCGTGGAGACGGCCTTCCTCGACCACTGCGCGCCCGGCGTGCCGCAGGTCCTGGACCGGCTGGCCGCGGAGGGCGTGCGCGAGGTGGTGGCGCTGCCGCTGCTGCTCACCCGGGCCTTCCACGCCAAGGCCGACATCCCGGCGGTGCTGCGCGAGACCGCGGCACGGCACGCCCGGATGCGCGTGCGCCGGGCCGACGTGCTCGGCCCCTCACCGCTGCTGCTCGCCGCGCTGGAGCGGCGGCTGCGCGAGGCCGGGCTCGGCCCCGGCGACCGCCCCTCGACCGGGATCGTCCTGGCGTCGGCGGGCTCCTCGGACCCGGAGGCGATCGCAGTGATCGCAGAAATCGCGCGGGAGTGGCGGCGTACCGGTTGGTGCGCCGTGCGGCCTGCGTTCGCCTCCGCATCCCTTCCCACCACGGACGAGGCGGTGCGCGCACTGCGCGCCGAGGGCGTACGGCACGTCGCCGTCGCGCCGTACGTCATCGCGCCGGGCTTCCTGCCCGACCGCATCGCCCGTGGCGCGGTGACCTCCGGGGCGGACGTCCTCGCCGACGTCCTCGGCGACGCCCCGGAGGTCGCCCGGCTGCTGCTGCGCCGCTTCGACGAGGCGCTGAAGCCGCGCCTGTCGCTGGCACTGGCCTGAGGCGCGGCGTCAGGAAACGACGTCCGCCAGGCGTTCGACCTGGCCGGGGTCCGACGACCAGCAGTAGAGCATCACTTCGTCGGCGCCGATGCCGGCGTACCCGACGACCGCGTCGCGGATCTGCTCCGCAGTGGCCAGCAGGCCCTCCGCCACGCGGTCGGCGAAGTCGGTGAAGGCGTAATAGGCGCGGATGTTGCCGCGGGCGGCGGTGACCACCGCGTCCGGACCGAGCGCGACGTTGGCCTGGGCGACCAGACGGGGCCGGCCGGGCCGTGCGTGCCGTTCCCAGCTCCGTTCCGCCTCCCGGAAGAGCCGGTCCATCGCCTTGGGCGGCAGCCCGGCGCCGAGGAAGCCGTCGCCGTGGCGGCCGACCCGGTCGACCGCCGCCGGGGCGAAGCCGCCGAAGAGCACCTCGGGCCCGCCCGGCGTCGCGGGGGCGGGGCCGATCGGCCCGGCCCCGTCGCCGTACGGGTCACCCGCCCAGAGGCGGCGCAGCACGGTCATCTGCTCGTCGAGCAGGCGGCCACGGCGGTGGAAGTCGGCTCCCGCCGCGCGGAAGTCGTCCTCGCGGGCGCCCACGCCGATGCCGAGCGTGAAGCGGCCTGCGGACAGCCGGTCCAGCGTCGCGGCCTGCTTGGCCAGGACGGCGCCGTCGCGGAACGGGGTGATGAGCACCTCGGTCTGCAGCCGGATCCGGCGGGTCGCCCCGGCGAGCACGGCGAGGGTCACCAGCGGTTCGGGGTTGTCGTACACGAGACGGTCGAGCAGGCCGAGGGTGCTGAACGGACCGTCGTCGGCACTGCGGGCCCAGGTCGTCAGCACGGCGGGGTCGTCGACGGGAAGGCCGAGGCCGATCTTCATGGGGAACTCCTCCGGAAGGGCAGGGACAAGTGGTGCCGCCCCTCCGTGACCGCACGACCGACCGTGCGGGCCGCTCCCGTTCTGCGGCGTCCTTCAGGGAGCGTGTTCGTCGAGTGCTGCCACCGTAACCCGGGCGCCCCCCGCCCCGCCCCTTCATTCCTCCCGTGTCGGACCGGCCTAGTAGTAGTAGCGCAGCGACGGCCACAGCCGTGACCACGGTTCGTCCGGGCCGGTGCACAGGACGATCGCGGCGTGCTGCTCCTCGTTGTCGACGCGCTGCCCGTTGTCGACGCGGCCGACCTGGCGGCAGCCGGTGAAGTGGCGTTCGACGCCGTCGGCGTCCTCCTGACGCACCAGCAGCACCGGGCCGGTGGCGGAGTCCGGTGGCGGGCCCCAGTCGGCGAAGCTCATGTGGGCGGAGTAGGGCGCTGGCAGGCCCCGGGCGGGGCCGTAATGGGCGAGGGCGCCGGCCTCGCCGTAGTTCTGCGCGAGGACGACGGCACGGGAGCGGTCGGCGGCGGGCAGGTCCGACCAGGCGTCGGCGACGGCGTCGGCGAGCTGCGGCCAGCCGATCTGCTCGCCCTGCTCCTTGTTGACGGCGTTCACGACGGCCACACCGCGCGGCGGGAGCACCGGCAGCGAGATCAGGGCGCTGATGGCCGCCGTCACCGCGACGGCCGGCCACATGGCGCGCGGCCGGGAGACGGACGTGACGCAGCCCGCGGCGAGCAGCACGAGCAGCAACGGCAGGCAGTAGTACGGCTTGCCGCCGGAAGCGACGACCAGGACGGCGAGCAGGACGTAGGCCGGGGCGAAGGCACGGGCCCAGCGCAGCTCGGGATCGCGCCACAGCCGCAGCCCGCCCGCGATCCACACCGGCACGAACACCGGTGAGAGGAAGAGGATCTGCTGGGGCACGAACAGGACGCGGTTCTCGGCGCCGTCGTCCGCGCTGATGCCGCCCGCGACGGTCAGCTGGGGCCAGCCGTGCGCCGCCTGCCACCACAGGCCGGGCAGGGCCACCGCGAGCGCCACGGCCGCTCCGGCGACCGGCCACCAACCGCGCAGCACGTGCCTGGGGCCGGTGGCGAGCAGCGCCGCCAGGAGGGCGACGGCCAGCAGGGCGACCAGGTACTTGTTCTCCAGGCCGACGCCCAGCGCCGCACCCACCGCGAGCCACAGCCGGCCGTCCCCGGTGCGCAGCAGCCTCAGCAGGATCCAGCAGACGACCACCCACGCGAGCACGTCGAAGGTGGCGGTGGAGACCAGGTGGCCGACGGCGAGGACGAAGCCGGAGACCGCCGTGCACACCGCCGCGAGCACCTGCGCCGAACGCCCGCCGCCCAGTTCCCCGGCGACGAGGGCGACGACCACGACCGTCGCGGCGCAGGCGAGGGTGGCCACCACCCGCAGCCCGGCGGGCGTCTCGCCGAAGACCGCGGTGGACAGGCGGGCGGCGAGCGGGGTCAGCGGGGGCTGGTCGACGTAACCCCAGGCGGGGTGGTCGCCGGCGACGAGGAAGTACAACTCGTCGCGGTGGAAGCCGTAACGGCCGGACAGCGCGGTCAGCACGGTGGCGACCGCGGCCGCCACCGCCACAACGGGCGCCGCGGCGAAGGACGCCACCTGCGCGCGGACGTGCGTAGCGGACATCCCCCACCCCCCGGTGCTCCCGGACGACGGTACCGGGGCGGTGCCCGGGGGGCCACGGTTCCGGCCGGACGGCGGTCGTCTAGTGTGCCGTGCACGGATTCGGGAGGGGCCATGGCAGAGGCGGCAGGAAGACGACGGCGCATCGCGGCGTGGGTGCTCGGACCGGTGGGGCTGGTGCTCGCGGTCGGTGCGGTGGTGACGGCCCGGACCGGCTACACGACGGGCACCGTCTCGAGCGCGGCCATGGAGCCGACCTACTCCCCCGGTGAGCGGCTCCTGTTCGAGCGGGTGGGCGGGGACGAGGTCCGGCGCGGCGACGTCGTGCTGATCGACGGGCAGAACCGGTACGGCGGGCTGGTGCTGGAACGCGTGATCGGCACGGGCGGGGACCGCGTCGCGGAGCGGAGCGGCGGGCCGGTGACGGTGAACGGCAAGGCGCTGTCCGAGCCGTACGTGAAGGACGGGGATCCGTCGGGCGGCGCGCCCGCGTTCGACGTCACGGTGCCCGCGGGGCGGCTCTTCCTGCTCGGCGACCATCGCGCGGACTCCAGGGACTCCCGCTGGTTCCTCCGTGAGCAGTCGGGCACCCTCCCCGCCGCAGGGGTGCGGGCCCGGGTTCTGGAGGACCGCGGCAGCGCGCTGCTGCCGGCCCTGGCGGCGCTGCTCGGCCTCACGCTGGCGATCACGGGCCTCGTCCTGGGGATCACCGCCCGGGTCGCCCGGCTCCGCGAACGGCGCCCGGCCGTGCCGCCGGTCTGGGGCGCCGCTCCGCCGGTGTCCTAGGCCCCGACGTCGAAGCGGTTCAGCCGGGAACCGCCGGCGCGCGAGGCGCGGTCGAGCAGTGCGCTCAGGACGCGGCGGCCCGGGGTGAGCCGGGCGCGGGCCTGCGGCGGGAGGTCCCACAGCGTGCGGGAGTCTCGCAACCGCAGGCCCCATGTGGCCAGTTCACGGGGGTCGTCACAGCTCCAGCCGACGTTGACGGCGCGCGGGCGGCGCGCCTCGGCGGAGCCGACGGTGTCCATCAGGAGGACCGATCCGGGGAACCGCTCGCGGATGACGTCCACGGCGGAACGGGCCCCGGCCTCGGTGAGGTAGATGAGCACGGCCTCGGAGACGAACAGGTAGGGGCCGGGCGCCGCCGCGACGGCGGCCGCCCAGTCCGGTTCCGCGGCAGAACCGGCGACCATGCGGCGGCGCGCGTGCTCGGCGAAGAGCTCGCGGCGCAGCGCGATGACGTCCGGCAGGTCGACCTCGATCCAGGTGGCGGTGCCGTTGTCGACCCGCTCGTAACGGGTGTTCAGGCCGGCGCCGATCTCGACGACGGTGCCGGACGGGTGCTCGTCCAGGAACTCGCGCACCCAGCCGTCGAGGACGACGCCCCGGAAGACCGGGCCGAGCAGCCTCAGCCCGCCGCCGATGCGCGAGACGTCGTAGTCGAGGGCGCCGGCCAGTTCGACCGACCGCGGGTCGCTGGTCAGCGGCCGTCTGCGGCGCGTCTCGGCCGCCCTCGCGTGCAGCGGTATGAGCAGGGTCTCCTGCACCGGGCCGAGTTCGACGCGCCGACGTTCCATGCCCGCACCGTACAGCGGTCAGGCACCGCGCAGGGCGTCGGCGAGGGGCCCGTCGCCGGTGACCTCGGCGCCGCCGTCGCGCAGGGACTCCGCGATGCCGCGGGCGGCGCCCGCGGGCACGGCGAGCACCGCGTCGGGGCGCTTGGCGGGGCCGTCGGCGTACGAGGGGGTCTCACCGCCGAGTTCGATGTGGAAGGCGCCCTCGTCGAGGCGGACCTCGACCACTCCGGCGGGGACCCCGGGGAGCGCGGCGAGGTGCCGCATGAGGGGCACGGCCGCCCAGTGCGCGCGGACGGCGTCGGTGGGCCGGGGGTCCTGCAGTTCCGGCGCGCCCCATTCGGCGAGGGCGCCGAGCACGGGGAGCAGTTCACCTCCGCGCCGGGTGAGTTCGTAGACGTACGCGGCGCCGGGCGGCGCGAGGCGGCGGCGGGTGACCAGGCCGTCGCGCTCCATCTCCTTGAGCCGGGAGGCGAGGACGTCGGTGCTGACGCCGGGAAGGTCGGCGTGGAGGTCGGTGTACCGGCGGGGACCCGCCAGCAGCTCCCGGACGATCAGGAGCGTCCAGCGCTCCCCGACGGTGTCCAGGGCGCGGGCGACGGCGCAGTACTGGTCGTAACTTCGGCGCGGCATGATCCCCAGTGTAGACAAGTGGTTGGACTTTCCAAGCGCGTACTTGGTAAAACCAAGGAGAGCAGGGTACCGAGCAGGATCGCGGGACCGGGTCGGGAGGCCGTCGCATGGAGTACAAGCAGTCGGGCAAGCTGGCGGACGTCTGCTACGAGATCCGCGGGCCGGTGATCGAACACGCCAACGCGCTGGAGGAGGCCGGGCACAGCGTCCTGCGTCTCAACACGGGCAACCCTGCGCTGTTCGGCTTCGAGGCGCCCGAGGAGATCCTGCAGGACATCATCCGCACGCTCCCCACGTCGCACGGCTACAGCGACTCGCGCGGCATCCTGTCGGCCCGCCGTGCGGTGGCCCAGCACTACCAGGAGCGCGGGCTCGCCGACGTCGGCGTGGACGACGTCTTCCTCGGCAACGGGGTCTCCGAGCTGGTGCAGATGGCCGTCCAGGCCCTCGTCGACGACGGCGACGAGGTGCTGATCCCGGCCCCCGACTTCCCGCTGTGGACGGCCGTGACGAACCTGGCCGGCGGCAAGGCCGTGCACTACCTCTGCGACGAGCAGGCGGACTGGTTCCCCGACCTCGACGACATCGCCTCCAAGATCACCAGCCGTACGCGGGCGCTGGTCATCATCAACCCCAACAACCCCACGGGCGCGGTCTACCCGCGCGAACTGCTCGAGGGCATGCTCGACCTGGCGCGCCGGCACCACCTGGTCGTCTTCGCCGACGAGGTCTACGACAAGATCCTCTACGACGACTCCGTCCACCACTCGGCGGCCCAGCTCGCCCCCGACGTGCTGTGCCTGACCTTCAGCGGGCTGTCCAAGGCCTACCGCGTGGCGGGCTTCCGCTCCGGCTGGCTGGTCGTCACCGGGCCCCGGCAGCACGCCAAGAGCTACCTGGAGGGGCTGACGATGCTGGCCTCGATGCGGCTGTGCCCCAACGTCCCGGCCCAGCAGGCGATCCAGGCCGCGCTCGGCGGCCGGCAGAGCATCAAGGACCTGATCCTGCCCGGCGGACGGCTGCACGAGCAGCGCGACAAGGCCTGGGAGAAGCTGAACGAGATCCCCGGCGTCAGCTGCGTCAAGCCCAAGGGCGCGCTCTACGCCTTCCCCCGGCTGGACCCGAAGGTGCACCGGATCCACGACGACGAGAAGTTCGTGCTCGACCTGCTGCTCCGCGAGAAGATCCAGGTCGTCCAGGGCACCGGCTTCAGCTGGCCGCGCCCGGACCACTTCCGCATCCTGACCCTCCCCCGCGCCGACGACCTGGACGCCGCCATCAGCCGCATCGGCCGCTTCCTCGCGGGCTACCGGCAGTAGCCCGGGGCCGGGAGCCACGCCCCGGAAGGGGAGCGGGGGCGGGAAGTGGGTGCGCTGGGATTCCTTTTACAAAGGAGCGAAGAGAAGGAAGCGCCCCGCGGAGCCGCCCCCGCGTGCCGCTCACCCTAGCGGGGAGGCACGGGGCCGGCGCATCCCGTTTCCGTGCAGCCGGGCACCGCGACGGCGGTCGTTGTAGGGGGCAACACTCCCGTGGGCGGGGGTTTTCCCCACTCCCTGGGGAGGAGAAACCCTCCGCCGGTTCACCTGTCAGCCGGATGGGGTGCCGTCCCGTGGGCCCATAGCGTCGAGGGCGAGGCGGTGGTGAGGTTCCACCGCCCGGTTTCGAGGGGGTTCGCAACCGTGGCAAGCGCACACGGCAGGGCACGTACCGCGGGGACGGTACGCGGGCAGGGCATCGCCGCCGCCATGGGCGGCTGGAGCGCCCGGCACCGCTGGACGGCGGTCGGGAGCTGGCTGCTCTTCGTCGTACTCGCGCTGGTCATCGGCTCGATGGCCGGGCGGGTCGACCTGACGGACCGGGAGGAGGTGCCCGGGGAGTTCGGGCAGGCGGTGGCCATCCTGGACGACGCCGGGCTGAACGACGGGCCGGCCGGTGAGATGGTGCTGGTCCAGGCGGCCGGGGGTTCCCTGAAGGCCACCGACCCGGCGTTCCGGGCCGTGGTCGGGGAGGTCGTCGCCGCGGTGAAGGACACCGGCGAGGTCGCCTCCGTCCAGTCGCCGTACGACGTCGGAGCGGTCTCCGAGGACGGCCGGTCCGCACTGGTGAGGTTCGACCTGCGCGGCGACCCGCAGACGGCGCCCGACCGGGTCGAGCCGGTCGTCGACGCCGTCCAGCGCGTCCAGGACCGGCACCGTGACCTGAAGGTCGAGCAGTTCGGCGAGGCCAGTTCGGAGAAGGTCTTCAACGACGCCTTCGGCAGCGACTTCCAGCGCGCCGAGTACTCGGCGCTGCCGGTCGCGCTCGGCATCCTGCTGATCGCCTTCGGCGCCCTGGTCGCGGCACTGCTGCCGGTGGCGCTGGCGATGACGGCCTTCCTCGCGACGACCGGACTGGTGGCCGTCGTCAGCCACGGGGTGCACATGAGCGACACCGCCAACTCCGTGATGCTGCTGGTCGGCCTGGCGGTCGGCGTCGACTACTGCCTGTTCTACCTGCGGCGTGAGCGCGAGGAGCGGGAGGCGGGACACGACGCGCAGACCGCGCTGCGGATCGCGGCGGCCACCAGCGGCCGGGCGGTGCTGGTCTCCGGCGTGACGGTGATCGTGGCGATGGCGGGCATGCTCTTCACCGGCATCGGCGACTTCAAGGCGATGGGCCTGGCCACGATGATGGTGGTGGCCGTGGCGATGTTCGGCTCGGTGACGGTGCTGCCCGCGCTGCTGTCCCTGCTGGGCGAGCGGGTCGAGAAGGGCCGGATCCCCTTCCTGCGCCGCCGGGGCAAGGGGGCGAGCGGGGAGTCCCGCATCTGGCGGGCGGTCCTCGCGGGCGTGCTGCGCCGCCCGGTGGTGGCGGCGGCGGTCGCCGGCGGGGCGCTGGTCGCGCTGGCCGTCCCGGCGGTCGGCCTGAACACCGCGAACCTGACGCTGAGCCAGGAACTGGGCGACGGCCTGCCGGTCGTGCGGGCGTACGAGGACATCAACCAGGCGTTCCCGGGCGGCCCGGAGCCGGCCCAGGTGGTCGTCAAGGCCGCGGACATCACCTCGCCCGAGGTCCGTCAGGCCATCGACGCCTTCTCCCGGGAGGCCGTGGCCAAGGGCGCCTCCCCCGGGCCGGTGGAGACGGAGCTCCACGAGAAGGCGGGCGTCGCCGTCCTCAAGGTGCCGCTGACGGGCGGCACGGACGAGGAGAGGGCCGAGGCCTCGCTGAAGGTCCTGCGCGACGAGGTGCGCCCGGGCACCCTGGGCGAGGTGGCCGGCGTCACGGCGCCGATCGGCGGCTCGACCGCGGCCTCGATGGACTTCACCGACAAGATCGGCGACGCGGTTCCCCCGGTCTTCGCCTTCGTCGTGGCCTTCGCCTTCCTGCTGATGCTGCTGTCCTTCCGGTCGCTGACCATCGCGGTCACCTCGATCGTGCTCAACCTGCTGTCGGTGGGCGCCGCCTACGGCATCCTCACCATCGTCTTCCAGCACGGCTGGGGCGCGGGCCTGGTGGGCGCCGAGGGCGTGGGCGCGATCGTGGCCTGGCTGCCGCTGTTCCTGTTCGTGATCCTCTTCGGGCTGAGCATGGACTACCACGTCTTCGTGGTCTCCCGGATCCGGGAAGCGCGGATGCGGGGGCTGACCACGCAGGGCGCGATCCGGCACGGCATCACGACGACGGCCGGTGTGGTGACCAGCGCCGCGGTCATCATGGTGGCGGTCTTCGCGATCTTCGGCACGCTGTCCATGCAGAGCATGAAGCAGATGGGCGTGGGCCTGGCCGCGGCGGTGCTCATCGACGCCACCGTCATCCGCGGTGTGCTGCTCCCCGCGGTGATGGCCCTGCTGGGCGAGCGCAACTGGTACCTGCCCAAGTGGCTCGGCTGGCTGCCGGACATGACCCATGACGAGGCCGGCATCGAGCCCGCCCCGGTGCGGCCGGTGACCGCCCCGGCGCCTGCCGAGCCCTCCGGTGTGGGCCGCTGAACCGGCGGACGCCACGCGGACGCTCCGGCCCGGCCCCCGTCGCCACGGGGGCCGGGCCCCGGCGTTCCGCCACCCGGCTCAGGGCCCGCCGACGCCGAACATCCCCATCAGTGCCTCGACGATGGGCGTGCCCGTGCTCGCGGCCCCGGTGCCGAAGGCGGTCGCCGGCAGGTAGCCCACGGCGGCGTCCTGCGGCGACGGGGAGCTCTCCTCGGGGCGCCAGTCCGCCGACAGTTCGTCCTCGCCGCTCACGAACGCGGCCACCTGCTGCCCGTCGCACCCCAGCACACTGCTGTGGGAGCTGACGGGTTCGAAACGGTAGGCCCGGCCCGGAAGCTCGGCACGGACGCCGAACGAGGAGCGGGTCAGCCGCCCCGGCCCGAGGTGCAGCCCGGCCGCGTCGCCGCCGACCGTCATGGTCAGCCGTCCCGCGTCGCGGGTGCCCAGCGGGGCCTGGGCGTGGTCCCGTGCCTCCCCTTCGCGGACGATCGTCGCGGTCGGCAGCCCCGGGCCCTCCACCCGGGCCAGGGCCACATCCTCGCCCGGGAGGGTGACGGTCAGCGAGCCGAACAACTCGTCCTGCACCGTGCGCCGAGGCGCCGGGCCGACGGCCGGAGCCTCGCCCATGTTCCTCACCGTCCCGTCGCAGGCGGCGTGACCGGGCGGCCACTCCCCCACCGTAGGCCCGCGCAAGGCCGCCCGGCGGGGTCGGGCTCAGCGCTCGGCGCCGGGGCGCGGGGTTATGGCCCCGCGCCCCGGGCCGTCCACCGCGCGCGCGGCCGGGGCCGTGGACGCGCCCGCGGAGCCAGGGGTCCGGAACGGGTCGAGGGCGGGTGCCGGACCGCGCGCCGTGAGGGGCGCGGTCCGGTCGGGATCCGAGAAGAGGTCTCGCTCATCGCCTGAAGTCGACATGCCTGCAGCGTATCCCGTGTTCGAATATTTGTGCGATCCCCCGGAAGAGTTAACGCTCCGGCGGCCCGAACCGCCTCACCGAGGCGGCCGTCCCCGGCTCGTACGGCCGCCACGGCCCGCGCCCCTCCCCGCCGTCCCCGTCCCTGCCCCCGTCCTCCCCGCCGTCCGGGCGGCCGGTCGCCACGAACGCGGCGAGCGCCCCGCCGAAGGCCCGGGCGAGGGCGCGGTCGGTCTCGTCCACCGGGCCCAGCATCGGAGCGTCCGCGTACGCCGCGAAATCGCCGAAGAGGAAGGGGAGTTCAGCGCAGTGCGTGGCGCCCAGGGTGCCGTCGCCGCCGGGCGGGCGCCGCGTGAAGCGGTAGGCGTACGCGGGCCGGCCCCTCTCGGCGCAGCGGGCCGCGATCGCGGTGACCCCGGCCCCGAAGACCCGATCGGTCCCGGCCGCGTCGGGGAAGCCGGCGGGCGAGGCGGCACGGAAGGCCGTCATCTCGTCCTGCGTGCTGCCCAGCAGGACGTCCGTGCCGTCCAGGCCGCCCGCGGCCACCGCCGCCATCGGGGCGCGGGGCAGGCCCGCCCCGCCGAGCACCGGGTACATCGGCGGGGCGACGTCGCCGGGCCGGGCGCGCTCGGCCGACAGCCGCCCGTACGCCGACACGAGCCGCTCCGCGGGCAGTTCCCGCAGTTCCGGCGGGTGCGTGACGCCCAGGAGCCGCAGATAGGCGGCGGTGACCTCGGCCGCCCCGGCGGGCTCCTGCGGTGCGAGCCCCCACGGCCCGCTCTCGGCGAGCACGCGCCGGACGAGTCCGTGCGTGCCCGGGTCGACGGCGAGGCAGAGCGCGCAGTACGCGCCGGCCGACTGCCCTCCCACCGTGACCAGCGCGGGGTCACCGCCGAAGGACGCGATGTTGTCGCGCACCCAGCGCAGCACCGCCGCCTGGTCCCGGCTGCCGAGGTTGTCCGCGCCGAGTTCCGGCAGGTACAGCCAGCCCAGCGGGCCGACGCGGTAGTTGGCGGTGACGACGACGATGCCGCCGAGGGCGGCGAGCCGCGTGCCGTCATACCAGTCCCAGCCGCCCGAGCCGGTGGTGAAGCCGCCGCCGTGGAACCACACCAGCACCGCCCGGGGATCGGCACCGGCCTCGAGCGCCCCCTCGGGCGTCCACACGTTGAGGGTGAGGCAGCCGTCCTCGTCCCCGTGCGGCTCGCGCGGACCCATGACGACCGCCAGCCGGGACGGCGCCTGCGGCACCTCGGGGCCGGCGTGGGCCGCGTCGCGCACGCCGGCCCAGCCGGGGTGCGGTGCGGGCGGGGCGAACCTCAACGCGTCCACCGGCGACGCCGCGTAGGGGATCCCGCGGAAGGCCGCCACGCCGCCCTCCCCGGTCACCCCGCGCACGGAGCCCCGCTCCGTGACCACCACCGGCCGCCGCTGTCCTTCGGTCTCACTGTCCATGGCAGCCGGTCTACCGGCAACGACCCGCCGCCGGCCACGACCTGCCCGGCCGACGCGGCGGCAAGTGCCCCCGATGCCGCCCGGACCGCCGGGCGTGCGCGACGCGCGGCGGTTACCGTCAGGCCCCGGGTACGCCGGGCACCCCTGCGGCCTCGCCGGCCCCGGCCCGGACGGCTGCCTCCTCCTCCGCCGCCGCCTCCGCGGCCTGCCGTTCCCGCTCCTTGCCGCGGGCGGCGGCGCGCCGGCCGTAGAGGATCGTCCACGCGATGAGGACACCGGTGACGGCGTACGCCATCACCGAGTTGACCGTCACCATGGTGGCGGTCGACAGCTTGTACGAAAGGCCGATCCTGGCGAGTGCCTCGAGGATGTAGCCGACCCCCCAGGCGACGGTCATGGTGCGGATGACGTGGCGGAAGCCCTCGTACTGCCACAGGCCGTCGAACCGCTCGGCGTCCTCCTTGGTGCCGTTGGTGCCGAACTTGCGCCCGAAGTAGAACATCAGCGGCCGCGGCGCGAGCAGGCTGGCCAGGCAGACCACCCCGAACAGGCCGGTGACCGCGGAGTCCTTGACCAGCAGCAGGCGCGTGGAGTGCGGGCCCACGACGGTGACGACCACGGTGATCACCAGGAACACGAGGGTGATGACGGCGAACTCGTCCACCTTGCGGCGCCAGGCGAGCGTGATGGCCGTGTCGAGCACCGGCCACACACCGGAGACGAGCAGGGCGGAGAACTCGCTCCAGCCGGCGTCGGTGAGCCGGCCGTAGGTGAGGATGGGCAGGACGATGTTGAAGGTGATGGTGAGCGCCCAGCCGAGCGCGGACGACGTGCCGGAACGTGCGGACACGGCTTTCCCCCCGTAGTAGTTGCCGAAGCCGCAGGGGAACATACGCCCGGCGCCGCCGCCCCGGCCAGGCTCTTTGCCCAGGCTTTAGGGCGGCGGCGCCGCGTGTGCCACCGGGCCCCGGTCCGGGGCCCGGCACCGGCTCAGCCCTCCGGGGGCAGCTCCCCGGCGAAGGCCGCGGCGAGCCGCAGCCAGGGCGCGGCCTCGGCCTCGCGCCCCTGCCGCTGGAGGGTCCGGCCCAGCATCAGGTGCGCGTAGTGCTCGACCGGGTCGCGCTCGACGACCACGCGCAACTGCTCCTCGGCACGGCCGAGCTGGGCGGAGTGGTAGTAGGCGCGGGCGAGCAGGAGGCGCGGGGCGACCTGCTCGGGCACCTCGTCGACGACGGCCGTGAGCAGCCGGGCCGCCTCGGTGTACTCCTTGGCCTCGAAGTAGAGCCCGGCGCGCGCCCAGCGCTCCGCCGTGGTCTCCTCGTAGGCGGCGTAGGACCCGTGGTCGGTGGTGGTGTTCACGCGAGCTCCTCTCCGGGTGCGGTGTGCGGCATGCGGCCGGCCGGCTCCCGTCCGAACCGGCCCCGCTCGAAGTCCTCGACGGCCTGCATGACCTCGGCCTTGGTGTTCATGACGAACGGGCCGAAGTGCGCGACCGGTTCGCGGATCGGGCGGCCGCCCAGGATCAGGACGTCCAGGGCGGGGGTGCGGCTGTCGGGGTGGTCGGTGGCCTCCAGGGTCAGGGTGTCGCCGCTGCCGAACACGGCCAGCTGGTGAGCGTCCAGCGGGCGCCGTTCGGCTCCGGCGGTACCGCGCCCGGACAGCACGTAGGCCAGGGCGTTGAAGTCCGGCCGCCAGGGCAGGACCAGGCGCGCGCCGGGGCTGACGGTGGCGTGGACCAGCGTGATCGGGGTGAAGGTGCTCCCCGGTCCCGCGTGGCCCGCGACCTCGCCGGCGATGACGCGGACCAGCGCGCCGCCGTCGGGCGAGGACAGCAGCGCCGCCTCCGGGCCCTCGATGCTCTGGTAGCGGGGCGCGTTCCACTTGTCCGCCCGCGGCAGGTTCACCCACAGCTGGACGCCGTGGAACAGCCCGCCGGAGACGACCAGTTCCTCCGGCGGCGCCTCGATGTGGAGGATGCCGCTGCCGGCCGTCATCCACTGCGTGGCGCCGTCGGTGATCGTGCCTCCGCCGCCGTGCGAGTCCTGGTGCTCCATGCGGCCGTCGATCATGTACGTGACGGTCTCGAAGCCGCGGTGCGGGTGCCACGACGTGCCCTTGGGCTCGCCCGGCGCGTACTCGACCTCACCCATCTGGTCCATGTGGATGAAGGGGTCGAGCTCCCGCGTCGGCACACCCGCGAAGGCGCGGTACACCGGGAAGCCCTCACCCTCGAAGCCCTGCGGGGCGGCGGTCACCCTGCGCACCGGGCGCTGCTCGGCGGTCAGCGGGTCGGGCCCGGCGACACGGGGCAGCAGCAGGGTGTTCTCCACGGTCACGGCAGGCATGACGCCCTCCTCGGCAGTCTCGGCGGGCCCGGTCCGGGCTCCGCACGGTCGGTTTAACATTCAACCAACCGGATCCATTCCGGCCCGCCCGCCGTCCGCCGTGGAGGGCCCCCGCGGACCCCGGCCGGCCTCACAAGCCGAAGCGCGGGCGCTCACCCTCCGGCACCAGGTCCACGTACTCGGGGTGCTTGCCGATCCACGCGCGGATGAACGGGCAGAAGGGCAGCACCGCCAGCTTCCGCTCGCGGGCCGCGTCCAGCGCGGCCCGGGCGAGGGCGCCGCCGAGCCCGCGACCGCCGAAACGGGGGTCCACCTCGGTGTGGATGAACGCTATCTGGTCCCGGTACAGGTGGTACTCGGCGAAGCCGGCCACCTCCTCGGCACCGCCCTCCTCCGCCGCGTCGAAGATCTCGAAACGGGACTTGCCGGGGTTGTCGGCGACGCGCAGTGCCATCGTCTCTCCTACTCGGGCCGCAGGGCGGCCAGTTGCTGTGCGAACGGAACGACCGTATCGGCCGCGGTCACCGGGGCCGGGGACCGCGTCACCAGCAGCGCCGCCAGCTCGCCCGCGGCGCGGACGATACGGGTCGGCAGGGTGTCGGTGAGCGCGTCGCCGCTGCCGCCCCAGTCCTCCGAGGCCGCGTACACGGCGGTCGGGACGACCACGGCGCGCAGGTAGGCGAAGAGCGGCCGCAGGGCGTGCTCCAGCGCGAGCGAGTGCCGGGCCGTACCGCCGGTGGCGGCGATCAGCACGGGCTTGCCGGCCAGCGCGTCGTTGTCGATCACGTCGAAGAACGACTTGAACAGCCCGCTGTACGAGGCCGAGAAGACCGGCGTCACCGCGATCAGGCCGTCCGCCTCCGTGACGGCGACGACGGCGTCCGCCAGGGCGCGACCGGGGAAGCCGGTGACCATGTTGTGGGCGATGTCCACGGCCAGGTCGCGCAGTTCGACCACCCGCACGTCGACCGTACGGCCGCCGTCCGCGACGGCCCGCCGTACGGCCTCGGCGAGCCGGTCGCCGAGCAGCCGCGTGGACGACGGCGTGCTCAGGCCGGCCGATACGACCACGAGCTTGAGGGGTGCGGCGGTCACTTCGCGGCCTCCTTCTCCTTCTCCTCCAGCGCCTGCGCGTCACGGCGGGCCACCAGCGAGGCGTGCGTCGGGGCCTCCGGCACGTCCGCGGGGCGGCCCTTGGCGAACTCCTCGCGCAGCACCGGCACGACCTCCTCGCCGAGCATGTCGAGCTGCTCCAGCACGGTCTTCAGCGGCAGTCCCGCGTGGTCCATCAGGAACAGCTGGCGCTGGTAGTCGCCCGCGTACTCGCGGAAGCCCAGCGTCCGCTCGATGACCTGCTGCGGCGAACCGACGGTCAGCGGGGTCTGCTCGGTGAAGTCCTCCAGCGACGGGCCGTGCCCGTACACCGGCGCGTTGTCGAAGTACGGCCGGAACTCGCGCACGGCGTCCTGCGAGTTCTTCCGCATGAACACCTGGCCGCCGAGGCCGACGATGGCCTGCTCCGGGGTGCCGTGGCCGTAGTGCGCGTAGCGCGCGCGGTACAGCTCGACCATCCGCTTGGTGTGGTCGGCCGGCCAGAAGATGTTGTTGTGGAAGAAGCCGTCGCCGTAGTACGCGGCCTGCTCCGCGATCTCCGGCGAGCGAATGGAGCCGTGCCAGACGAAGGGGGCCACGTCGTCCAGCGGGCGGGGCGTGGAGGTGAAGCCCTGCAGCGGGCTGCGGAAGCGGCCGGCCCAGTCGACGACGTCCTCGCGCCACAGCTTGTGCAGGAGCGCGTAGTTCTCGACCGCCAGCGGGATGCCCTGCCGGATGTCCTGCCCGAACCAGGGGTAGACCGGTCCGGTGTTGCCGCGGCCCATCATCAGGTCGACGCGGCCGTCGGCCAGGTGCTGCAGCATCGCGAAGTCCTCGGCGATCTTCACCGGGTCGTTCGTGGTGATCAGCGTGGTCGAGGTGGAGAGGATCAGCCTCTCCGTGCGAGCGGCTATCCAGCCGAGCATGGTCGTCGGGGACGAGGGCACGAACGGCGGGTTGTGGTGCTCACCGGTCGCGAAGACGTCGAGGCCCACCTCCTCGGCCTTGAGCGCGATCGCCGTCATGGCCTTGATCCGCTCGTGCTCGGTCGGCGCCCTGCCGGTCGTGGGGTCCATGGTCACGTCACCCACAGTGAAGATCCCGAACTGCACCGGCTTCACCCTCCTCCGTCGTCTCACGATATGTTGTTGATTATTCAACCACCCCCTCCAACGAGATGCCCCATCGGGCTATTCCTCCCACGACGCCACCCCGGACGGCGGTGCGACGGGTGGCGGTGCGACGGGTGGCGGTGCGACGGGCGGCGGTGACCAGTGCGGCAGACGCACTGGGGCGCGGCAGTCCCCGACCGCAGGGCAAGGGGTTCGCGAGCCGTCGGCACAGCCTGACGGATGCGAGCGGGCCCATCGGGCGGAAACCGCGGGCACCAGCCACACGGTCCGCCCGGCTCACCGCGCCTGTGGCACCTGCGGGGGGCGCGGGGCGGTTGGGACACGGACGGTCGACCGTAGCGGACCGCGCGGGGGAAAGGCGAATTACGTTCACGGGTGGGTGAAAAGTGCCTATGTGACTGGATCGGAACACCTCCGGCAGAGCACTCTCGGGGGCGCCAGCCCGGTGTACGCCGCCCCGTGCGCCCTGCGACGCTCCCCCTCCTGCCTCCGAGCCGAAGTCCGTTTCCTGACACATGAGCCACGTGATGCTGTCCCCGAAGCCCACCGCCCTTGACGCGCGTTCCGCGGCGGGCCTCGTCCGGCAGTGGCGCAGAGCCGTGGAGCCGCAGGCGCTCGCCGCGGCGTACGACGCACTCGCCGCGGCAGGGCCGCTCGTGCCGACGCCGTGGGGCGCGCTCCTGGTCACGGGGTACGAGGAGTGCCGGCAGGTGCTGACCGGGCGGGGATGGCTCACCCTCGGGGCCCGGTGGCGCGACGCCCACCGCCCCGGGTGGCGGGAGAGCGCGAGCACGGTCGGGCTGTGCGAGACGCCCCTGCAGCAGGATCCGCCGGAGCACACCGCGCGCCGGCGTCCGCTCAACGCGGTGCTGGCCCCGCGGGTCGTGCGGGAGGCGGCGGAGCGGCTCGTGGAGCCGCTCACCGACCGCCACGTACGGGAGTTCGCCGCGGCCGTGCGCCGTGACGGCGCCGCCGACGTCGTCGCCCGGGTCTGCCGGCCGCTGCCCACCGCGGTCCTGGCGGAGATGGCCGGGCTGCCGGAGTGGATCGACCGGGGGTGGCTCGCCGCCGAGAGCGCCGCCATGGTGCGCGTGGAGGAGCTCGCCGCGCCCCCCAGCGTCGTACGGCGGGCGGACGCCGCCGCGCTGTCCCTGCTCGACGCGTACGACCGCGCGCTGGCCGAGCGCCGCAGGCACCCCACGGGGGACCTGCTGTCCCGGTGGGCCGCCGAGGACCCGGCGGGGGCCCGCTATCTCCTGCTGACGCTGTTCTCCGCGGGGGTGCCCACCACGGCCGCCCTGCTGGCCGGCACGGCGCTGACGCTGATCACCGACCCCGCGTCTGCCGAAAGGATCCGCCAGGAACCGGGGTTCGCCGGGCCGCTCACGGACGAGCTGCTGCGCTGGGACCCGCCGGGACGCGTGGTGACCCGCGTGGCGGACGCGGACACCGAGCTGGGCGGCCGCCCGGTGCCCGCCGGACGGGTCGTCCACGCGCTCATCGGCGCGGCGCACCGCGACCCGGCGCGCTTCCCCGCGCCGCACGTCTTCGACCCGGACCGGCCGGCGCAGCGGCTGCTCGCCTTCGGCGGCGGCCTGCACTACTGCCTCGGGTCCCATCTGGCCCGCGTGCAGGCGCTCGCGTTCGCCCGGGCCTTCGCCCGCGAGCTGCCCGGCGCCCGGGCCGCCGCCCCGCCCGTGCGGCACGCCGGGCCGAGCATGGCCGACATCGCCCGGCTCACCATCCACTCGCCCCTCACCTAAGGGAGACCGAAGGCAAGTGACCGAAATCCAGGACGCCACCGACGCGTTCCGCAAGGACCTGTCGTCGTCGACCTTCGTGCGGGCCATGGTGGAGACGGGCGTCCGGCCCTTCTACCGCTCCCTGCACATGACGGGCGACGGGGAGGCCGTCGTCGAGGGGCGGGACGTCGTCATGGCGGGCTGCAACGACTACCTGGGCCTGTCCACGGACCCCCGGGTGACGGCGGCCGCGGCCGAGGCGCTGACCCGCTACGGCGCCTCCTGCTCCGGTGCGCGCACCCTCAACGGCACCCTCCCCCTCCACGGCGAACTGGAGGAGCGGATCGCGGACTTCCTGGGCACCGAGGCGGCCGCCGTGGTCACCACCGGCTTCCAGGCGAACCTCGCCGTGGCCGCCCTGCTCGGCCGCGGCGACATCGCCTTCAGCGACATGTCCAACCACGCCTCGCTGGTCGACGGCATCCGGCTCGGCGCGGCCCGCCGCGTCCTGTACCCGCACTCGGACACCGTGCGGCTGGACACGCTCCTGGAGCAGGCCACGGCCGCGGAACCGGCCGCGGGCAAGGTCGTCGTCACCGACGGGATGTTCTCCATGGACGGCGACCTGTGCCGGCTCCCCGCGCTGACGGAGCTCGCCGCCCGGCACGGCGCCCGCCTCGTCGTGGACGGCGCCCACGACATCGGGCTGCTCGGCCCTGCCGGGCGCGGTGTCGCGGACCACTTCGGCCTCATGGACCGGGTCGACCTGTTCACCGGGACCCTGTCCAAGTGCTTCGGCTCCACCGGGGGGTTCCTCGCCGGTCCCGCGCACGTCATCGACTACCTGCGCTACAGCGCCCGCTCCATCCTCTTCTCCGCGTCGATGCCGCCGGCCGCCCTCGCCGCCGGGATCGCCGCGCTCGGCATCGCCGTGGCCGAGCCCTGGCGGCGCCGGCGCGTGCTCGCCCTCGCGGAGGCGCTGCGGGCGGGGCTGCGCGCGCTCGGCTACGACACGGGCGACTCGGTCACCCCGGTCGTGCCCGTCCTCATCGGGGACGCGACCGTGTGCGCCCGCATGTGGCAGGCCCTGCTCGACGAGGGCGTGTTCACCAACGCGGTCGGTGCCCCCGCCGTCCCCGAGGGCCGCTGCGTGATCCGGGTGACCGTGCAGGCCACGCACTCCGACGCCCACCTGGAGGCGATCCTGGGCGCCTTCGCGGCCGCCGGCCGCCGGATCGGCCTCGTCCCGGAGCTGCCCGCCCAGGCGGTGGCCCGGTGAACGCCGTCACCGTCACCCCCGTCGAGGACCGCGCCGCCACGACGGCCTTCATCAGGCTGCCGTACGCGCTCTACCGCGACGAACCGCACTGGGTCGCGCCGCTGGAGCGCGAGGTGCGCGCCTTCCTCGACCCGCGCCGCAACCCCTTCTTCGAGACGGCCGAGGCGCGGCTCTTCCTCGCCCGCAGGGGGCGCCGGACCGTCGGCCGGATCGCGGCCGTCACCGACCCCCGCTTCCACGAGCGGCACGACTACAAGTGCGGTCACTTCGGGCTCTTCGAGTGCGCCGACGACCTGGAGGCCGCCGGGGCCCTGTTCGACGCGGCGGCCGACTGGCTGGCCGGGCGCGGGCTGACCCGGATGCTGGGCCCGCTCAGCTTCTCCGTCAACGACGAGTGCGGGCTGCTCGTGGACGGCTTCGACGGGCCGCCGAGCGTGGGCATCCCGTACAACCCGCCGTACTACGCGGACCTGCTGACCGGCTGCGGCTTCGGCAAGGCCAAGGACCTGCTGTCCTGGCTGGTGCCGATGCCCCCGGACGGCGAGCCGCCCGCCGCGATCGCCCGGGTCGCCGCGCGCACCCTGGCCGACCCGGCCGTACGGGTGCGGCCGCTCGACCGGGACCGCTACGAGGCCGACATGGCCGTCATCAAGGACATCTACAACGACGCCTGGGCCGAGAACTACGCCTCCGTGCCGCTGACCGACGCCGAGTTCCTGCACATGGCCGCCCAGTTGAAGTCGGTCGTCCATCCGGAGCTGGTGCGGATCGCCGAGGTGGACGGCGAGCCGGCCGCCTTCACGCTGTGGGTGCCGGACGTGAACCAGGCGCTGCGCACCGCGCGGGGCAGGCTCACCACCTGGGGGCTGCCGGTCGGCATGCTGCGGATCAGCCGCGCCATGGGGCGCATCACCCGTGTCAGGGGCGGCACCTCGGGCGTGCGCAAGGAGCACCGCAGCCGCGGGCTGGTGGCGGTGCTGCTCGCCGACGCGCAGCGCGCCGCGTTCCGGCTCGGCTACACCGAGACCGACCTGTCCTGGATCCTGGAGGACAACCGCGGCTCCAACCGGCACGCGCAGGCCATGGGCGGGGTGCACTTCAGGACGCACCGGCTGTACGAGCGCGACGGCGGGGGCCTGCGGTGAGGTACCTCGTGACCGGTGCCACCGGCTTCATCGGCGGCCACCTCGTACGCCACCTCACCGCCCGCGGCCACGAGGTGACCGCGCTGGTGCGCGGCGGCCGCGACGTGCCCGGCGCCCGCAGCGTGCCCGGTGACCTGGCCACCGGGGAGGGGCTGGCCGTCGCACTGCGGGGCGTGGACCGGGTCGTCCACCTGGCGGGGGTCACCAAGGCCGGGGACCCCCGCGCCTACGCCGCCGTCAACGCCGCCGGCACACGGCGGCTGTGCGAGGCCGCCGCGGCGGCCGCCGTGCCGCCGCGCCTGGTGTACTGCTCGTCGCTGGCCGCCTCCGGGCCCGGGCGGCGGCGGCACGAGGACGCGCCGCCGGAGCCGGTCTCCGCGTACGGGCGCAGCAAGCTCGGCGGCGAGTGGGCGGTGCGGGACGCGGCGGACCGGCTGCCGGCCGTCGTGGTCCGGCCGCCGATCGTCTACGGCCCGGGCGACCCGGAGTTCCTGCCGCGGCTGGTGGCGGCGGTGCGTACCGGCCTGCTGCCCGCGGTCGGCCGGCCCGGGCCGCGGCACTACTCGCTGATCCACGTCGACGACCTGTGCAGGGCGCTGATCACCGCCGCCGACCCCGGCACGACGGACGTGGGCACGTACCACGTCTGCGACGGCACCGAGCACCGCTGGGAGGACATCGGCGCCGCCGTGGCGGCCGCGCTCGGGCGCCGGGCGCCGCGGGTGGTGCACATCCCCGGGCCGCTGGCGATGGCCGCGGCACGGCTGTTCGGCAGCTCGTCGGCGCTCAACCCCGACAAGGTCGCCGAGGCGCTGCATCCCGCGTGGACCTGCGCCCCCGGCGGCCGCCTCCCGTACCGGCCCGCCGTCACGCTGCCCGAGGGGCTGCGCGGCGCCCTGAAGCGCTGACCGCCCCGCCAGGAACCCCACCAGGAACCCCGCCAGGAAGGGGGAGCACCCCCATGCGCCGCCGACTGTCCCCGTACGAACGCGTCATCTGGGCCGCGGGCGAGCGGCTCCCGGTCAACATCGCCGCCGTGGCCCGGGTCGAGGGCCGCACCACGCCCGGGCGCGTGCGCGCGGCCGTGGCGTCCGTGCGGCGCCGCCACCCCCTGCTCGGCGTCCGCATCGCCGACCCGGGGCCGTGGCAGGGGCGGCTCACCACGACCGGGGTGCCGGACCCGGGGGTGCGGGTGGTCCCGGACGCCGGTGCGGGCGCCTGGTCCCGCGTGGTGGAGCAGGAGCTCCAGCGGCCCTTCGACACCCGTACGGGTCCCCTCGCCCGCTTCGTGCTCGTCGACGCGGGCGAGGCCTTCGACCTCGTCACCGTCTACCACCACCTGGTGGCCGACGCCGTCTCCGCGGGCGTCGTCATGCGCGACCTGCTGACCCACCTCGGGGGGCCGGATCCGGCGGGCGCCCCCCTGCCCGGCCCGGCGCGGCCGCCCGGCGCACACCGGGCGGACGCGTCGGGCGCGTCGGGCGCGGGCCCGGTGCCGGTGCTGGCGGCACCCGCGGACGAGCTGATCCCCGGCCCCCGCGCCCACCCCGGGGACCTGCTGAAGACCGCCCGCGCGCTGGGCGGGCCCGTACGGCCGCCGTACCCCTCGGACGGGCGGCTCGCCTACCACGCGTGGTCGCTGGAGCGCGAGGAGACGGAGCTGCTGCTCAAGCGGTGCCGGGCGCAGGGCGCGACGCTGCAGGCCGCCCTGTGCGCGGCCTTCGCGCGGGCCGCCGCGCCCGGCCGCCCGGCGCGGATCGCGGTGGCGGCGGACCTGCGCCGGGTGCTCGAACCGTCGCCCGGTGAGGCCATGGGCCTGTACGCGGCGAGCTTCGTCGTCCCCGTGGACGGCGGCACCGACGACCTGTGGGCGGCCGCGCGCGCCGCGCGGGCCGGGATCCACGCCCGGCTCACCCCGGAGGAGCTGCGGCCGCTCGTGCGCGTGTTCCGGCTGACCTCGTTCCTGCCGCACCGCGCCGTCGGCGCCCTCCTGCGGCGCGGCGAGACGCGCGGCCCCCGGTTCGACGTGTCGGTGAGCAACACGCGGCTGGACCTTCCCGGGACGTACGGGCCGCTGCGGCTGGCCGCCGTCCACGGGGCCGCGCACACCAGCCTGTCCGGGGCGCCGCTGGTGATCGTGGTGGGGCTGGGCGGGCGGCTGTTCCTCAGCGTGACGTCCACGGCGGGCGAGGAGGCCGCCGACCTGTGCCGGCGCGCCATGGACCACCTCCTGTCCGCCGGATGAGGCCCGCTGACGGATAGCGGCGGGCTCAGCGGGTATCGGAAGGACGTGGCACGCACCGTGGGAGTGGAAGAAGAGCTTCTCCTGGTGGACGCGCGGTCCGGGGAACCGCGCGCGGTGGCCGACGCGGTGCTGGACGGCGGCCCCTGGCCCCGGGAACTGGTGGCCGAGCTGCAGCAACAGCAGCTCGAACTGAACAGCTCCCCCTGCGTCTCCCTGGACCAGCTCCGGGAGGAGCTGCGCGCCTGGCGCCGCCGGGCGGCCGGGCTCGCCCGCTCGGAGGGCGTCGCGGTGGCGGCGCTGGGGACCTCCCCGATGGCGGTGCCGCCCCGGCTCACCCCCAGGGGCCGCTACCGCAGGATGGCCCAGTCCTTCGGCCTCACCGCGCAGGAGACCCTGACCTGCGGCTGTCACGTCCACGTGGGGGTGGAGTCGGACGAGGAGGGCGTGGCCGTCGTCGACCGCATCCGCCCCTGGCTGCCGCCGTTGCTGGCGCTCAGCTCCAACTCACCGCTCTGGCAGGGCGCCGACACGGGGTACGCGAGCTACCGCTACCAGGTCTTCGGCCGCTGGCCCACCGCCGGGCCGACCCGCGGCTTCGGCTCCGCCGAGGGGTACCGCGCCGCGGTGTCGCGGCTGCTGGCCACGGGGATCCTGATCGACCAGGGCATGCTCTACTTCGACGCCCGGCTGTCGGCGAAGTTCCCCACGGTGGAGGTGCGCGTCTGCGACGTGTGCCCGGAGTACCAGGACGCGGTGGTGCTGGCCGCGCTGGTGCGCGGCCTGGTCGAGACCGCCGCCCGCGACTGGGCCGACGGGTGCCCCGTACCCGCCGACGACGTGGCCCTGCTCCGGCTCGCCTCGTGGCGGGCCAGCCGCTCCGGCCTGGACGGCGCCCTGCTCGATCCGCGTACCTTCCGTCCGGCGAGCGCGCACGACGTCGTCGAGTCCCTGGTCGCCCACGTCGAGGGCGCGCTGAAGGACGCGGGCGACCTGTACACCGTCCGGGCCGGCGTGGACCGCCTGACCTCCCAGGGCTCCGGCGCTCGCCGGCAGCGCCAGGTGTACGCGCACGGCGGCGCCGCCGCGGTCCTGCGGGACGCGGTGCGCCGCACCGCGGCGTGACGGGGCCCCGCGCGGCCCTCGCGTCAAGGCGGAGCCACGTGCACTCCGCCCTGCTGCGGTGCGCCCCGACTCGCGGTACCGGGCGTCCGGGCACTCGGGCGTGGTGGGCGTCTCCCAGGACTCCGGGTTGCGAGGGCGCCTCGGGGTTCCCGCGAAGTCCGGCACCGGGCCTCGGGCACCGCGGCTCGCGCGGAGGCCGCGTCCCCCGTGCCGCGGCATGACCGGGCCGGACGGACCCCGCCATCGCCGTCCGACGCCGCGCCGCCGTCACCAGGCCGAACGCCCGGCCCCACCATCGGCTTCGCCGCGGAACGGCACGAGTCGGCGTCACCCGCCCCCGGCCGGATGCCTCGTGCAGGGGAACGACCCCGCAGGGCAGCGACCACTGCTGCGGGTTGCCCCGGTGCGGTGGGGCCCGACCGGCCGCCACCCTCACCACACGCCGCCATCGGCACGCGGTCCTGCCGCGACGCCGTCGGCGCGGACGCCCGGGCCGGGAGAGCCGTCCCGCGGCCGGCGGCGCCGCATCGCGCAGTGAGCAGTCGGTCACAGACGGCGCGCTATCCTGCCGCGACGCCGGCAACGGGGATCGGGGGCGGCTGATGACGGACGCGCGGGCGGCCGTGGACCGCATGCTGAGGCGCTTCGCGCTGGCGGAGCCGCCGGGCACCGGCCGCCTCGTCGACGGCGCCGGACCGGCGCCCGGGAGCCTGCTGCGGGCGGCGGAGGACCTGTTGCGGGAGTCCTGGCGGAGCGAGGACGGCCGCGCCCCGGCCGCCGCCGCTCTCGCGCTGATCGTGCTGGGCCTGGACACGGCGCCCCGCGACCATCCGCTGCGCGCCCGGCTCGTCCTGCACCTGCAACTGGCCGACCGCACCCTGGCGCACCTGCACGGCGACTTCCGCACCGCGCCCGAGGTCCGCCACCACCTGGGGGCGCAGACCCAGCACCGCTCGCAGGGCGACCTCGTGTCCGTCGCCGCCCGCTACCCGTCCGGACCCGCCCAGCAGCCGTTCCGGCCCGCGGACCCCATGGAGGGCGGGGCGGCGGCGCTGCTGGCGACGCTTCCTGCGGACGACCTGTGCCGTCCCGGGCTGCTCGCCCGGCTCGCGCACTCCGCGCTGATCCGCTACGAGTGCGGGGCCACGGAGGAGTTGCCCGCGCTGTGGGCGCGTGCCCGGGAGGCCTTCGCCGCGGTCACCCCCGGGCACGTCGACGCCCCGGACGCGGGCCGGGTGGCGGTGCTCGCCGGGATCGCCTGGGTCCGGGCCCACCCGCGGGACCGGGAGGCGGTGGACGTCGCCGTGCGGGGCGGGCGGCTGGCGCTGGCCGCGGCGAGCGGGCGCACCTTGGGCGGGCTCCGGGACCGGCACGAGATGCGCAGCGTCCACTTCGCGCTGGCGGCGGCACTGATGTGCACGCTGCCCTGGGCGCCGGCCCGCGCGACGATCGACGAGGCGATGGGCCTCCTGGAGGCCTACCGGGCCGAGGGCCTGCCGGACGACAACGGGACCTACGAGGTGAACCTGGCCTCCCTGCTCGCCGCCCGCGCGGTCGTCGACTGGGAGGCCGCGGACGCCGCCGAGGCCGAGCGGATACTGCGCGCGCTCGTGGCGCGCCTGCCACCGGGCCATCCGCTGCTGCCGCACGTCGCCGCGAAGGCTGCCGCGGTGGGCGAACTCCGCGGCAGGATGCGGCTCGTACCGCGGGCCCTCGGCTCGGTGGCGACCCGGTTCCTGCCGATGATGGTGCGGTTCGCGCCCGCGCTGCCGCCGGTGCAGCTGCGGTCGGCCCTGCCGCCGGACGGCTTCCGCACCGCCCCCGTCACCCCCGCCCCGGAGCCCGGGCCCGGACCGGAACCGGAACCGGACACGGGCACGGGCACGGGCGACGGCGACGGCGAGGGCGAGGACGAGGACGAGGGCGAGGGCGAGGACGATGGAGCAGCCGACGACCTGTACGCGCGCTTCACCTCCGCCTTCCCCGTCCCGCCCGACATGCGGCCCCTGCTGGACGCCCTGGCCAAGGGCCCCGGCACGCCCCAGGGCATGGATCCCGCCTTCGTCGCCGACGCCGAGCGGCGGTTGCGCGAGGCGCTGGAGCGGACGGAGGCCGGCAGCACCGAACGCGCGTGGACGGCGAGCCTGTTGATGGCGGTCATCGGGATGCGCTACATGGCCGACCAGGACGCCGCCGTGATCGAGGAGGCGGCCGCGCTCGGTGACCGCGTCCTGGCCGAGCTCCCCCACGGCTCCGGGGAGCACGCCCGCCTGGTCCTCGCCTCGGCGCCGTGGCAGCACATGCGGGCGGTGCTCGCCATGGACACCGGCGCCCTGCGGGCCTGCTGCCGGGAGCTGCGCACGGCGCTCGACCTGCTGCCCGGGGAAGCGCCCGAGCGCGCCGCCGGGGAGGTCGAGTACGCCAACGCGCTCACCAACCTCGCCGGGCTCACCCAGGACCCCGTCCTGGCCGCCGAGGCGCGCCGCAGGATCGCCGACGCCTCAGGGCGCGTGGAACGGACCCCGGGCCTGACGGACCTGCTGGGCGGGATGGTGACCTCGTACGGCCACTGGGCGGACTACACCGATGCCACGGTCCGCGGGGACCAGCGGGCGGCGCGGGCGGCCGAGGTCGCGTTCGTGGCGTCGCCCGCGGGCGAGATGCCGGCGCTGCGGTTCGAAGTGGCGCGCATCGCGATGGCCGACGCCCTGGAGCACCACGACTGGGCGGCCGCGGCCGACGCGGCGGCACGGGCCCTGGAGACCCTGCCGTCGCTGGCCTCGCGGGCCCTGGCGCGGGATGACCGCCGGGCGACCGTCGGCGGGGCGCTGCTCGGCCGCCGCTACCCCATGGCGCACCTGGGGGTGGACGGCGCCGACCCGTCGGGGGCGGGCCGGCCCGATCCCCTGACCGGTACGAGCCTCGGCCGCACCGGCTGCGCCGCGGCGCTCGCCGCCGGGCGCCCCGCGCAGGCGCTGGCGCTGCTGGAGCGGGGCCGGGCCGTCCTGATGGGCCAGGACCTGGAGGCCCGCGCCGATCTGACCGCCCTGTCCGCGGCGCACCCCTTGCTGGCCCGGGAGTTCGCCGGGCTCGGGGGACGCCTGCGGCGGGCCGAGGCGGGCGAGGACTTCATGGAGCGGCACGTGCCGGCCGCCGAGTGGGAGGCGCTGCTGATGCGCGTCCGCGGCAAGCCGGGCTTCGAGCGGTTCCTGATGCCGCCCACGGAACGGGAGATGCGCGCCGTGGCGGCGCAGGGACCGGTCGTCGCGGTCAACGTGGACCGGCTCCGGTGCGACGCTCTCGTCGTCACGCAGGAGCGCATCTTCTCCGTGCCGCTGCGCGAGCTGACGGAGGGGCAGCTGGCCCTGCGGGCCCAGGAGTTCCTCGGCGCGGTGAGCCTGCCGCGGACCGCGCCCGACGAGGAGCACGACCGCGCCCGCGAACTCGTCCTGGACACCCTCGCCTGGCTCTGGCGCACGGTGGCCGAGCCGGTGCTCACCGCCCTCGGCCTCACCCGGCCGCTCCCCGCGGACGCCCCCGCGTCGGCCGCGCCCCGGCTGTGGTGGTCGGCCTCGGGGCCGCTGGCGTACCTGCCGCTGCACGCAGCCGGACTGCAGCGGCGGCACCAACTGCACGACGGGCGCACCGTCCTGGACCGGGTGGCGTCCTCCTACACCCCCACCCTGCGCGCCCTGCGGCACGCCCGGCAGGTCTCCTCCGGCCGCACCGGCGGACGGCTGCTCGCCGTCGGCCGGCCCACCGGCACGGCGGGCTCGGCGGGCGCCTCTGCCCGTGAGGTCGCCGCGATCGCGGACGCGCTGGGCGGCGTGCGCGCCGTCGAGGGCGAGGCGGCCACGCCGGAACGGGTCCTGTCGGCCCTGCGCACGGCCCGCTGGGTGCACTTCGCCTGCCACGGCGTCAGCGACCCGCAGGACCCGTCCGCCAGTCACCTGCTCCTGCACGGCGGGCCGCTCAGCGCCGCGGACGTCTCCCGGCAGGAACTGCTCTACGCCGAGCTGGCGGTGCTGCTCGCCTGCCACACCGCGCACACCGGGCAGCTGCCGGACGAGGCCGTCCACCTCGCCTCCGCCTTCCAGACCGCCGGCTACCCCCAGGTCGTCGGCGCCCTGTGGGAGGCCGACGACGCGGTCTGCGCGCTCCTGGCCGCCCGCCTGTACGCCGCGATCCGCGGCCCGGCACCCGGCGCCGTCGCCCCCGCGGACGCGGGCCGCGCCCTCAACCACGCCATCCGCGCCCTGCGCACCCGCTACGCCCGCTCCCCGGCGGTTTGGGCGCCCTTCGTCCACATCGGCCGCTGAGCCACGCGACGGGACGTCAGGCGCCGCCCAGCAGTCCGGCCAGGTCCGGGTGCACGCTGGCCGGGTCGACGGTGGTGACGGTGTACGCGGCGACCCCCGAGGTCACCAGGGGGTCCTCCGCCGCGATCCGCGGCCCGGCACCCGGCGCCGTCGCCCCCGCGGACGCGGGCCGCGCCCTCAACCACGCCATCCGCGCCCTGCGCACCCGCTACGCCCGCTCCCCGGCGGTTTGGGCGCCCTTCGTCCACATCGGCCGCTGAGCCACGCGACGGGACGTCAGGCGCCGCCCAGCAGACCGGCCAGGTCCGGGTGCACGCTGGCCGGGTCGACGGTGGTGACGGTGTACGCGGCGACCCCCGAGATCACCAGGGGGTCCTCCGCCGCGCTCCGCTCGATCGTCCGGCGGTCCGTGCCCCGGGCGAGGATCACGCCGCCCTCGGACGAGGGCACCGTCTGCCCGGAGAGCAGGAAGGTGCCGGCGCGGTGGTGGCGTTCCAGGAACGCGACGTGGGCGGCGACGAAAGGCCCGGCGTCCGCTTCCGATCCGGTGTACGTCAGGAACAGCAGGTGCAGCATGCTCGTCCGGTCTCGTGGCGGGGCCGGGCGCGCCGCCACATCATGGCGGCGCCCGCTCCCGCGGGGTCATCTACGGCGGCGCAGCAGCAGGTCGAGCTCCCGCCAGGTCGCCGGGGCGACGGGTCCCGGCGGGACGGGGATCCCCACCGCGCGGGCGACGGAGCGCAGACGCAGGTCCACGACGGCGTCGGCGAGGTCCGCCAGGGCGAAGAGCCGTTCGCGGCCGAGCCACCAGGCGGCGGACACGAGCACGACGCCGACGACGAGTGCGGGCCACCACGCGGTGACGCAGACCAGCGCCGCGTACAGCAGGCCCCACCCGCACAGCCGGGTGGACGCCTCGAAGGCACCGGCCGCCGTGCGGATCTCCCCGCGGTCGGCCTCCGTGGCCGCCAGCCACAGGCGCGGCCAGACCGCCGTGAAGGGCACCGCGTAGTACGCGCCGACGCGGTGCTCCAGGGCGTGCATCCGGTCGCCCATGCGGGTGGGACGGGCCGGGGGCAGGGGCGCGATCCGGTCGCGGCGTGCCTCGGCCGCACGGGCGGCGGCCAGTTCGGCCTCGTCGCCGTCGCGTTCGTGGTTCCGCAGGTGGGCCGCGACGTCCGCGTCGGCGCGTTCGCGGCGGGCGCGGCGCCGGCGCACGAGCCATTCCCCCGATCCTCCCGGCCAGGGCCCGAGCCACAGCACCTGGACGGCGCGGGCCAGCAGTTGCACCACCAGGCCCGGTACGACGGCGAGCAGGAGCGCGGCGACCAGGGCCAGGAAGAGCGCGGCGCCGCCGTGGGCGTCGGTCCAGTCCGCGTAGCGCTCGACCTCGCGCAGCAGGCGGCCCGCGTCGAACGGCCGTCGTCCGCCGAGCACATGGGCGGCCCAGGCGGTGCCGAGGAAGAGCGATCCGGGCAACGCGAGCAGGGACACCCAGCGCTCGGCGAGCTTCCCGCCGATCTCGTCCAGCAGACCCGCCACCGCGCTAGTACCCGCCTTCCGCGCCGCTGCGGCCCCGCGCCGCCCGGCGGGCGCATCCGCCGCGTCGCCCGCCCGGACCGGCCACCCGCGCCGGACGCTCCCTCCACCGTGGGGCTGCACGCACCGGACGCTCCTCCTTCACCCGCAGGGACCGGGACGACGGGCCTAGTACCAGACGGGCCGCAGTTCGGCGTCGAACATCGCGCAGCGCGGGGCGGTGACGGACGCCGTCGGGTCCTCGCTGCGGGCGCAGACGCCGCGCGGGCAGCGGTGGCGCAGGAGGCCGCCGCCCCCGCCGGTCATGCCGGGCACCTGGGCGTAACCACCCGCGACTTTGCGGGAGTCGAAGACCCGCACGCCGAGCCGGAGTCCGAGGTCGGTGACCACCTCCATGTCGCCGGCGCCCTGCCGTACGGTCTCGGCGACGGCCTCGAGTTCGGCCGCGTCGGCCGGGTCGCCGCTCGCGGCGCGCCGCAGCCGCGGCAGCGTCTCGCAGAAGGCCATGACGTCGTCCTCGGTCACCGGCCCAGCCTACTGATCTGCGATCATTGCCGTATGGCGTTCACCGAAGAGCTCGCCCGGGCCGTGCTCGCGGCGGACCGGCAGGACGGCGCGAAGCTGATCGCGCTCGGCGAGAACGCGGTGTTCGAACTCGCGGACGGCGTGACCGTCGCGAAGGTCGGCCGCGGTCCCGAACTGCTGGACCGGGCCGCCCGCGAGGTGCGCACGGCGTCCTGGCTGGCCGCCCACGGCGTTCCCGCGGTACGGGCGGCGGCGCCGCAGGCCCGGCTGGTCGAGGGGCACCCGGTCACGTACTGGGAGCGGCTGCCGGACACCGTACGGCCCGCGGGACCCGCCGACCTCGCCGCGCTGCTGCGGCTCGTGCACGCCCTGCCCGAGCCGGACTTCGCCCTGCCGCGCCGTGACCTGCTGGACGGGGTGGAGCGGTGGCTGCGGCTGGCCGGGCCGGCGGTGGACCCCGCGGACGCGGCGTACCTGCGCGAGCGCCGGGACGGTTTCGCCGCCGCGGCGGCCGCGCTGACCCCGCACCTGCCCGCGGGGCCGATCCACGGCGACGCGCTGCCGCGCAACGTGCACGTCGGCCCGGACGGTCCGGTCCTGGTGGACCTGGAGACCTTCTCCGCCGACCTGCGCGAGCACGACCTGGTCGTCATGGCGCTCAGCCGGGACCGCTACGGCCTGGGTCCGGACGCCTACGCCGCCTTCACGGCCGCCTACGGCTGGGACGTGCGCGAGTGGGACGGCTGCGCGGTGCTGCGCGGGGCGCGGGAGACGGCGAGCTGTGCCTGGGTGGCGCAGCACGCGCCGGGCAACCCGGCGGCGCTCGCGGAGTTCCGCCGGCGGGTGGCCTCGTTGCGGGACGGCGATCCGGCCGTGCGCTGGTACCCCTTCTGACCCTTCCTGCCTCGCCGTCCGGCTCGGGCTGCGAGGATGGGCACCCCTCCGGCCTGGGCGGTGTCCGTGTCAGATTCCCCGATCGTCCGTCGTGTCCTCGCCGACCGTCCCTTCGCCGAGGTCGGTGAACCGCGCGTCGCCGTCGCGGACGAGCGGCTGGGGCGCCTGGTCGTGGGCGGCGACATGGGGTGGATCGCCTGGCCGCAGTCGGGGCGGGCGGGGACCGACCGCTGGCCCCGGTACCGCGTCGGCGTCTACGACGCGCGGGACCTGCGCTGCCGGCACGTGTACGACTGCCCGTGGCCGGTGAACTCCGTCGCCTTCCATCCGCTCCTCCCGCTGGTGGCCGTGGGCGTGGGCCGCTACGACGGCAGCTGGGACTTCGAGGGTCAGCTGCTGCTGATGGACCTGGAGTCGGGCGACGTGCGGCCGGTCCTGGACGGCGGCCGCGAGGTGACCTCCGTCCGGTGGCTGGACGGGCGGCGTCTGCGGCTGGTCGTCACCCCCGAGGACAAGGACCACGAGTACGCCTTCAGCCACGGCTTCGAGTCCGTCCTGGAACGCGAGGACTGGCGGGCGGTGCCCGCCGCCTCCGTCGGGTACCGCGAGGTGATGGGCCCCCGGGAGCCGTACGCGTACCCCGAGGGCGGCGACGCCCGCGACCTGCTGACGGAGCGCGGCACCGCCCTGGGGACGGCGTGGGCGCCGCGCCGTCAGGTGCGGGCCGTCGAGGTGCTCGCCGACGGCCGGATGCTGGCGACGGCCGAGGGCGCGCTGCTGGAGTGCCGGCTGCCGTCGGGGGAACTCCAGTGGTCGGTGCCCGACCCGGACGGCGGGCAGCAGATCCACGTGGCCGCCGACCAGCGGTCGGCCTGGGTCAACGTCCGGCACACCCTGCGCCCGTCGGGGCAGGGGTGGCAGCGGTCCGGCACGCTGGTGCAGCGGGTGTCCCTGGCGGACGGGCGGTTGCTGGAGGCCTTCGAGCCCGGTCACGCGGTGACGTTCACCGGCAGCCGTGACGGCCGGCTCGCCGTCCGGCAGGGAGGGCCGGATCAGTGGGGCGGCGCGACCCGGTTGCTGGCCCCCGACGGCACCGAGGCGGCGCGCTTCACGCTGACGGCGAGCGACTTCCGTCTGCGGCGCGGCGCCGAACTGCTCTTCGTGCGGGACCTCCACGGCGTGCCGCGGCACCGGGCCTGGGTCGGCGCGCTCGACGGCGGGGCAGCGGACGCCGAGCCGGAGCTGCGCAGGCTCTTCCCCCTCGACTGGGAACCCGGGCGCGGCTGCCACCTCTTCCCCGGACCGGCCGTCCGGCTGGACGGCGACGCGCTGGTCCAGGCCGCCGTGGTCCGAGACGCGGGCAAGGCCCCGGCACGGAACGCCTTCGTGGTGCGGCGCCGGCTCCCCGACGGCACGCCGGAGTGGGTGTTCGCCGCCGACGAGCCGGTCACGGCCCTGGACGCCGACGAGGACACCGTCTACGCCGCGCACCGGTCCGGTGAGGTCGTGGCGCTCGACGCACGCACCGGCAGCCCGCGCCTACGGCACCGGCTGCGCGTCGACGGTCAGGTGGTCGTGCCCCTGTCCCTCGCGGCGGCCGGTGCCGGCAGGTTCCTCGTCGGGACCGTGGACGGGCGGATCCTCGACTGCGCCCTGCTCGCGCCGGCGGGTCCCCGGGTCACCTCGGCCGGGGGATGACCGGCCAGGCCTGCTCGACGACGGCCGCCGGGTCGGCGGTGCGCCGCAGGTACGCCTGGAGGGAGGCCGACTGCTCGGCCGCCGCCCGGACCTGAAGGGCGTGCAGGTCCGCCAGCGGCATCAGGCCGACGGGCTCGTGCCGCTCCCCCATGCGGCGCACCACGCGGGCCGCGGCCACCGCGTCGGCCCGCGCGTCGTGGGCTCCCTCCAGTTCCACGCCGTAGTGGACGCACAGCGCCTGCAGCGCCCGCCTGCCCTTGCGGTACTTGTCGACGTGCTTGTCGATGACCAGCGGGTCGATGACCGGCGAGGGCACGCTGCCCAGCCGTTCGCTGACGGACGCGACGCCGTGCCGCCGGCACTCGCGGTCCAGCAAGGACAGGTCGTAGCGCGCGTTCATCACCACCAGTGGTGTGCCCGAGCTCAGCACCTCGGCCACGGTGCGGGCGATCTCCTCGACCGCCGCACCGGCCGGGGCGCCGTGCGCGCGGGCGTGGGCGGTCGAGATGCCGTGGATCGCGGAGGCCTGCTCGGGTATGGCCACGCCCGGATCGAGCAGCCAGGTCCACTCCCGCGAGACGGCCCCGTCGGCCTCCAGCCGTACGACGGCGGCGGTGACGATGTGGTCGGTCTCGACGTCGGTGCCGGTGGTCTCCAGGTCGAACGCGACCAGCGCGTCGCTGATCCAGCTCATCGCGCGCCCCCTGTGACCGTGGCGCTCACCGCGCCGCGCGGGCGCTCGCCCGCGGTCCTCCCCCGTCCGGAGCCGGCCCGCCATGCCCGGCGTCGTCCCATGCCCATGTGGCGTACGTCCTTCCCGCAGTTCCCCCGTGTTCGGCTCCATCATCCCGCGCACCACTGACACTCCTGCGGCCGGGCTGCGGGGGAGGTCCGGCCGCGGCGGTCCGCCGGGCCGTCAGGAGACCGGACGGGAGTCGGCCCAGACGCCCTCGAACTCCTCGCGGTAGATCTCGAACAGCCCGTGCTCGGCCTCGGGGGCCTCGCCGGCCCTGATCTGCACGAGTTCCCGCGGCCCGCCGCGCAGGATGAGGACCGGCGCCTCCATGCCGCGGGCCTTGCGCAGGTAGGGCTGGACGACCGCGATGCCGTCCGAGGTGTCGCCGTCCACGAGGTAGGCGGTGAAGCGCGGGGTCTCGTCGAAGACCCGGATCTCGAACGCGGCGGTGTCCCGCAGCCGGGCCCGCACCCGCCGCATGTGCATGATGTTCATCTCCACGGAGCGGCTGAGCTCGCCGCGGCCGAGGCCGAGTTCGCGCTCACGGCGGCGGACGGCGCTGCTCGCCGGGTTGAGGAAGAGCAGCCGCACCCGGCAGCCGGACTCCGCCAGCCGCACCAGCCGCTTGCCCGAGTAGTTCTGCACGAGCAGGTTGAGGCCGATGCCCACGGCGTCGAGGCGTCGCGCGCCCCCGAACAGGTCCTCGGCGGGCAGCTGGCGCTGCAGCCGCACCCGGTCGGGGTAGACGCCGACGACGTCGGCGTAGCGGTCGGCGACGAGCTCTTCGACGGCGTCCACGGGCAGCCGCTCGGCGGAGGGGTAGCCGGGTCCGGAGCCGAGCATGTCCAGCAGCCGGGCGGCGGCCCGCTCGGCCTGGTCCAGCACGGTGCGGGACAGGGCACGGTTGCGGGAGACGACGTGCCGGGCCACCTCCAGCTCGTCCAGGGCGAGTTCGAGTTCCCGGCGGTCGTCCAGGTACGGCTCGAAGCACGGCCAGTGCTGGACGACGAGTTCCCGCAGCTGCGGCAGCGTCAGGAAGCTGAGGATGTTGTCGTCGGCCGGGTCGAGCAGGAACCCCTTGCGGCGGCTGACCTCGCGCACGGCGGCGGCCCGCTGCACCCACTCGTGGCCGGCCGGGCCGGCGGCCGCGACCACCCACTCGTCGCCGTGCACGGGTTCGTAGATCGGGCGCAGCACGGCGTTGACGACGGCGCGCAGGCGCTGTTCGACGAGGTTGAGCCACACGTAGGCCCGTCCGGCGCGCCGGGCGCGGGTACGCACCTCGGACCACTCGTCGGCGCCCCAGTCCAGTTCCGCTCCGATCTCCAACGGCAGTGCCAGGGAGGTGGTGCCGGTGGTTCCCTCGCCGATGCCGCCGCCCGGGTCCCCCTGATCACCACCACCGGGGAGCACCAGACCTCCCGACATCACGACTGCACCCGCCTTCCCGCCCCCGTCCACGATCAAGGAAGGGTACTGCGGGGCGGGAGGCGGTGCAGCCGTAACGACGCTACTTCACCACATGCTTACCGGGTCCGGCGCGGCGGGACGCTCAGTGTCCCTGCCCGTTGTGGCCCGAGAGCTCGTCCGGTGTGAGCGGGCTCATGGCCGTCACGTCGCGCGGCGCGAGCTGGAACCCCTGCCAGTGGATCGGCATGGGGCTCTGGTCCTCGTCGCGCGGGATGTGGTGGAACCCGACGTTGACCCACACGACCGGGTGCTTGAGGGCCTCCCCGTCCGCCCACTTGTCCACCGAGGTCCCCCGCCCGTTGCAGGCCGGGTCGCTGTTCCCGCTGGCCAGCTGCTCGCAGGCGCGGTACTGGGTGAAGTACACGTCCTTCGAGGTGTAGGCGTGGGCGTCGTAGTGGTCGGAGTGCTGCTGGACCAGCTCCCAGGAACGGGGGTGCCGGTCGGCGTTCTTGCCGGCCGTGGAGACCACGCGCCACCAGCGGCGCAGCGCGGAGGAGGCGGCCAGCTCCTTGGTGACCGGGGTCCTGGTGGTCTTCAGGACGGCGGAGCCGGAGCCCTGGCCGGCCTTCTTGGTGTCGAACTGCTCGACCTTGGCCTGCGTGGAGCCGTCCAGGCCGAAGTTCAGCCGCCAGAAGACCGAGTGGTAGTGGCTGGTGGAGTGGTCGTGGTCGCCGTTGCCGATGGGCCAGCCGGTGCCCTCTCCGCTGTAGTCGCCGGGCGACAGGTCGCCGGTGGCGCCCATCTTGGCGGTGATGGTGCCGTCGTCGGAGAAGTTCCACTGGGTGACGTACTCGTACCAGCCGAGCTGGGAGACGGAGAAGACCACCAGGTCGCTGCCCTGCTTGGTGTACTTCGTGGAGTTGCCCTGGTCGTCGTACACGTCGCTGCGGTAGGCGTATCCGTGCGGGGCGGTGGTGGTGCACAGCGCCTTGACGTTCCGCTGCTGCTGCGGGACGTAGGCGGAGCTGATCGTCCCGCCGGGGCACTCCTCGGGGCCGATGTCGACCGCGGTGTTGCCGAAGCCGATGTCGGACAGGTCGTTGTACTCGGTCAGCCCCGAATCGTACGGGACGTTGACCTGCGCGAGCGTGGCCGAGGTCAGCACCTTGAGCGGCTGCGGTTCCTTCTCCGGCTTGTACGCGATCTTCTCCAGGACCAGGCCCTTGGTTCCGCTGATGCGCCAGCACATGCTCCAGCCGGTGCCGTTCGGCAGGGCCTTGGTGATGGCGGTGGCGGTGCCGCAGTCCACCGCGGCCGCGGTGCCGGCCCGGGGGGCCGCGCCGGCCTGGCCGGCCGTGGAGCCCGCGAAGAGCGCGGGCAGGAGCAGGAGCGCCGAGGCCGTACCGATGGCCCGGCGCACGTTGGTGGTGCGCATGGTTGCTGGGTCTCCGCTCTTAGTGGATTCGGCCGACGGTGCGATCGCTGAGGTCGACGACCAGATCGGTCGTATCGATCCACGGCCCGTCCTTCACCTGCGTGAACAGCCGTACGCACCGGTGCTCGCCGCATTTGGCCAAACCGGCCGGGGCGGACTGCTCGGCGGTGTTGAACGAGATGCCGCGCAGCCGCAGCTGGTCGGGCGAGGTGAGCTCCCGGCCCTTGGTGGCGGCCGTGAAGTCGGCGCGGAGGCCCTTGCCGAGGGCGTCCCGGATGAGCAGTTCCGCGGCCTCCCGGGTCTCGTCGTTCGAGGGCGGCGGCTGCATGCCGGTGGCGGTGTCGGTGTGCTCGACGGTGCCGGCGGTGAGGTTGACGGTCTTCTTCACGAGCCGGTCGTGCCCGTAGTCGTAGAAGAGCACCTCGACCCGGCGGGCCTGGCCCGCGGACGCCTGCGTGGTGTCGGCCGGTTCGGCGAGGTCGGTGTCGAGGTACTCCGGTCCACGCTCCCCGTCCACGTCCTGCGCGCTGCGCAGCGCGTCGCGCTGCAGGGCTATGGACTTCGCCCGGTCGACCTCGGCCTTGGTCAGAGGCCCGCGACCGGTCTGCCGTCCGCCCTGGGGCGCGTCGTCCTCGATCACCCCAGCGCTGCCCGCGTCCTGCTGCCCCGGCGCTCCCGACGCGGCGGCGGGGCCGCCCGTCGTGGAGTGGTCGTCGCCGGCGGCGTCACGCGGCAGGGTGACGGCGATCATCACCGTGGTGGCGGCGACGGCGACGCCACCACCCCACAGGGCGCGCCTGAGACCGCGCCCGACCCCTCCCTTTCGTGGTAAGGAGCGGCTTTCCCCCTGATCTGTCACTTAGATCTCCCCTGTGTCGTACTGTCACCCTTATCGACGGGACTTCGACGGCACAGGTTGCCCCGGGACGGTGGATTCTTGCGGCAGGCAGGGGAATTGGGACACCCGTAACGGGGAAGATCTTGGCGATTCCACGCCCGGAGGGGCCCAATTGCGTGACGATGCCCTTTTCGGCACCGAAGTGGCCGGGGTGCGGCCTACCGGCGCCCGGCGGACAAGTGGAAGAGTCGACGACATGCAGGTCTGGCCGGGTCAGGCATATCCCCTCGGCGCCACGTACGACGGCGCCGGCACCAACTTCGCGGTCTTCTCGGAGACCGCGGAACGGATCGAGCTGTGTCTGCTGCACGACGACGGCTCGGAGACCGCCGTCGAGCTGCGGGAGGCGGACGCCTTCGTCCGCCACGCGTACGTCCCGGGCATCATGCCCGGTCAGCGCTACGGCTTCCGGGTCCACGGCCCCCACGAGCCGACCCGTGGCCACCGCTGCAACTCCGCGAAGCTGCTGCTGGACCCGTACGCGAAGGCGATAAGCGGGACGATCGACTGGGACGAGGCGGTGTACGGCTACCGCTTCGGGGAGCCCGAGTCCCGCAACGACCTGGACTCGGCGCCCCACACCATGACCTCGGTGGTGGTGAACCCGTACTTCGACTGGGCCGAGGACCGCAGCCCCCGCATCGACTACCACCGCACGGTCATCTACGAGGCGCACGTCAAGGGCCTGACGATGCTCCACCCGGAGCTCCCGGAGGAGATCCGCGGCACCTACGCCGCGCTCGCCCACCCCGCGGTGATCTCGCACCTGACGGAGCTGGGCGTCACGACGCTGGAGCTGATGCCGGTCCACCAGTTCGTCCACGACCACCGGCTGGTGGATGCGGGGATGCGCAACTACTGGGGCTACAACACGATCGGCTTCTTCGCCCCGCACAACGCCTACGCCTCGATGGGCGACCGCGGCCAGCAGGTGCTGGAGTTCAAGACGGCGGTGCGCGAGCTGCACCGGGCGGGCATCGAGGTGATCCTCGACGTGGTCTACAACCACACGGCCGAGGGCAGCCACCTGGGGCCGACGCTGTGCTTCCGGGGCATCGACAACGCCTCGTACTACCGGCTGGCCGACGACCCGCGCTACTACACGGACACCACCGGCACCGGGAACTCGCTGCTGATGCGCAGCCCCCACGTGCTGCAGATGATCATGGATTCGCTGCGCTACTGGGTCACCGAGATGCACGTCGACGGCTTCCGCTTCGACCTCGCGGCGACCCTGGCCCGGCAGTTCCACGAGGTGGACCGGCTGTCCTCGTTCTTCGACCTCGTGCAGCAGGACCCGGTGGTCAGCCAGGTGAAGCTGATCGCCGAGCCCTGGGACGTCGGCGAGGGCGGCTACCAGGTGGGCAACTTCCCGCCGCTGTGGACGGAGTGGAACGGCAAGTTCCGCGACACGGTGCGCGACCTGTGGCGCGGCGAACCGGCCACGCTGGCCGAGTTCGGCTCCCGGCTGACCGGTTCCTCCGACCTCTACCAGGACGACGGCCGCCGGCCGCTCGCCTCCATCAACTTCGTGACCTGCCACGACGGCTTCACCCTGCGCGACCTGGTGTCGTACAACGACAAGCACAACGAGGCCAACGGCGAGAACAACCGGGACGGCGAGAGCCACAACCGCTCGTGGAACTGCGGCGCCGAGGGCGAGACCGAGGACGAGGACGTCCTCGCCCTGCGCGAGCGCCAGATGCGCAACTTCATCGCGACCCTGTTGCTCTCCCAGGGCGTGCCGATGCTCGCCCACGGCGACGAGTTCGGCCGCACCCAGCAGGGCAACAACAACGCCTACTGCCAGGACAACGAGCTGGCCTGGGTGCCGTGGCCCAAGGAAGGCGAGGCGGACACCGAGCGGCTGCACGACTTCACCCGCCAGATGGTGTGGCTCCGGCGCGACCACCCCGTCTTCCGCCGCCGCCGCTTCTTCCACGGGCGGCCGGTCGAGGGCACGCACGACGAACTCTCGGACATCGCCTGGTTCACCCCTGAGGGTGAGGAGATGGCCCAGGACGACTGGCAGGAGGCCCAGGCCAACGCTCTGGTGGTCTTCCTCAACGGCAGCGCGATCTCCGAGCCCGGCGACCGCGGGGAGCGGATCTGCGACGACTCCTTCCTGCTGATGTTCAACGCCTGGTACGAACCGCTGGACTTCGTGGTCCCGGTGAACCACGGCAAGGAGTGGCAGGTGGTCGTGGACACCCAGCGGCCGGAGGGCGTGCCCCCCGGCTCGGGGCGCAAGGTGACCCAGGGGGACCGGCTGCGGCTGGCCGACCGCAGCATGATGGTCCTGCAGCGCCCGGCGTAACCGTCCGCCCGATGTGATGGGCGTACCGGTCGGCGGGGTAGTCAGTCCTCCATGACAGAAAGCGCCGCGATCCCGCCGACCGCTGTCGTCCCCTCCGTGCCGAGCGCCACCTACCGGCTCCAGCTCCAGCCCGACTTCCCGTTCGCCGCGGCCGAGGCCGTCGTCCCCCATCTGGCGGCGCTCGGCGTCTCCCACCTGCACCTCTCCCCCGTGCTGCAGGCCGTGCCCGGCTCCACGCACGGCTACGACGTCGTCGACCACACCCGGGTGCGCGAGGAGCTCGGCGGCGAGAAGGGGCTGCGCGCGCTGGCGCGCACCGCCCGGGCGCACGGCCTCGGGCTCGTCCTGGACGTGGTGCCCAACCACATGGCCGTGCCGGCGCCGGAGCATCTGGCCCGGCCGCTGTGGGAGGTGCTGCGGGACGGGCCGCGGTCCCCGTACGCGCGCTGGTTCGACGTCGACTGGGCGGCGCAGGGCGACCGGCTGCTGCTGCCGGTGCTGGGCGGCCCGCTGGAGGAGGTGCTGCCCGACCTGCGCGTCGAGCGCGACCGCGCCACCGGGGAGCGGGTGCTGCGCTACCACGACCACGCCTTCCCGCTGCGCCCCGGCACCGAGGAGCTGCCGCTGCGCGCGCTGGTCGACGCCCAGTGGTACCGGCTCGCCTGGTGGCGGCAGGCCCGCACCGAGCTGAACTACCGGCGTTTCTTCACCATCTCCGAGCTCATCGCGGTCCGCGTCGAGGACGACGAGGTCTTCGCGGCCACCCACGCCACCTTGCTGCGCCTGCTGGACGAGGGTGTCGCCGACGGCCTGCGCGTCGACCACCCGGACGGCCTCGCCGACCCCGCCGGCTACCTGCGGCGGCTGGCGGACGCCTCCGGCGGCCGCTGGACGGTCGTGGAGAAGATCCTCACCGGCGACGAACGGCTGCCGGCCGGCTGGGCCTGCTCCGGCACGACCGGCTACGACGCCCTGGACCGCCTCGACGGGCTGTTCACCGACCCGGCGGGCGTCGAGGAGATCACCCGCTTCTACCGCGGGTTCACCGCCGCCCCCGCCGACGCGGGCGGCGAGTGGCAACCGACCGTACGGGCCGCCGCCGAACGCATCGTCACGCACGACCTGGCCGCGGAGGTGGGCCGGCTGACCCGCTCCGCGGTCCGGGCCACCGGGCTGGAGCCCGCCGCACTGCGCGAGGCGATCGAGGCGACGCTCGTCCGGCTGCCGCGCTACCGCCCGTACGTCGTCCCCGGCGAGCCCGCGGACGCGGAGGACACCGCCCTGCTGGAGGCCGCGGCCGGTGCCGCCGGGCACCCGGCGGCCGGGACGGTGTGCGACCTGGCCCTGGGCCGGCACCCGGGCGGCGGGGAGGCCGCCGCGGACTTCGTGGTGCGCTTCGCCCAGGTCTCCTCGGCGCTGCGCGCCAAGTCCGCCGAGGACACCGCCTTCTACCGCTACCACCCCCTGCTCAGCCTCAACGAGGTCGGCCGCGAGCCGGACCGTCCCGCCACCTCGCCCGAGGACTTCCACGCCTTCTGCGAGCGGCTGCGGCGCGACTGGCCGCTGACCGGGACGGTGCGCTCCACCCACGACACCAAGCGCAGCGCCGACGTCCGCGCCCGGCTCGCCGCGCTGAGCGAGCTGCCCGGCGAGTGGGCCGGCTGGCTGGGCGAGGTCTCGGCGGACCTGCGGGAGTACCTGGAGCACCGCGGGGTCCCGCTCCCGGCGCGTCATGCGGAGTACCAGGCCTGGCAGTACGCGGCGGTCTTCTGCGACCCCGGTGCCGCGGAGCCGGTGACCGCCACCATGCTCAAGTCGGAGCGCGAGGCGGGCCTGCGCACGTCGTGGACCGACCAGCGTCCGGAGTACGAGCAGGAGCTGACGGGCTTCGTCCGTGAACTGGTCGGCGGACCGGCCGCCTTCGCCACCGGGCGCATCGACCGCGCCCTGCGCGGGCCCGAACGCGTCAACGTCCTCGGCGCGCACCTGGCGCACCTGACGATGCCGGGCGTGCCCGACGTCTACCAGGGCGACGAGGAACGGCAGTTGCTGCTCGTCGACCCCGCCAACCGCCGCCCGTACGACCCGGGCACCGCGGAGGGCGACCCGAGCGAGAAGCGGCGGGTGACCGAGTTCGCGCTGCGCCTGCGCCGGGCCCGCCCGCAGTGGTTCACCGGCCCGGAAGCCTCGTACGAGCCGCTGTACGCGCGCGGCCCGGCCGGGGAGCACTGCGTGGCCTTCGTCCGCGGCGGGCGGGCACTCACGGTCGTCACCCGGCTGTCCCGGCGGCTCGCGGACGCCGGGGGCTGGCGCGGCACGGAGCTGGTGCTGCCGGAGGGGGTCTGGACGGAGGTGCTGACGGGCCGTCCGTTCCAGGCCGTGGTGCCGCTGGCGGAGCTGCTGGACCGGCTGCCGGTGGGCCTGCTGGTGCGTGACGTCGACGAGTGAGGTCCCGGTGGGCGGGAGATTTCCGGTACGGACGGATACGGAGCACGAAAGCCGGTAATGTCCCGCCCATTGAGCGCCGTCGGGACACCCCCCGGCGGCGCGGGGGGAGGGACGTCCATGCGGAGGTGTGTGCCGGCGCTCGCCGCCGTGCTGCTGGCGGGCGGCTGCGGCGGCGGGTCCGCCCCCGTCCGCACGACTGCCGAGGAACCACCGTCGACGGGATCCTCCGCGACCGCTCCGGACAGCACCCCGCCCGTCCCGGAGAGCACCGCTCCTTCGCCGTCCGCCGTGGAGCCGTCCGAGGCGGTGGTCACCGAGGACGGCACGCCGGCCGGCGCCCCCTCCGACGGCGCCGGTCCGTCCGGCGACCCGGACGGGGCGCCGGCGGGCGGCCCCCGGACGACGAGCTGCGGCGCCCTGCCGGGCAGCGGCACCTTCACCGACCCGCTGCAGCTCGGCGTCCTCGACGGTCCCGTGGTCGCCGAGGGCTGCGCGCCGCTGACCCCGGGCGCGCCCTTCAACGTCCGGTACTTCTCGTTCACCCTGCCCACCGCACCCGGCGCGGACGCGCACGCCGGACCGTCGTTCACCCTCACCCAGGACGCGCTGGGACCGGTGTACCCGGCCGTCGTCCTGCCCGGCGGGTGGGTCCTCAAGCACAGCCTGGGGTCCGGCTACTGGACGGGGACGGAGCCCTGGTTCACGGGCCGGTACCAGCCGATCGCCGACCTGGCGCCGGGCACCTACATCCTGCGCACGGAGAAGCTCGACTCGCCCCTGCACTCGCTGACCACGCCGGCCTACGACGTCGTCGTCGACCCCGGCGGCACGGCCGGCTAACCACTGACGGACCGTCAACCACCGTGCGGCACGCCGTTGCTGCCCCCGTGTCGCACGCTCGGGCGCACTGTACGGTATGCGGCATGTATACCGATATTCCCTTCATCCCGCGTCTCGCCGGGGTGCACCACGTCACGCTGCCCGTCGGCGATCCGGCCCGGTCGGAGGCGTGGTACGAACGGGTGCTGGGCCACCACCGGATCGCGGAGTTCACGGAGGGCGGCGCCTTCGCCGGCATCGCCATGGCCCACCCCGGCGGCGGACCCGTGCTGTGCCTGCGCCACGACCCCGCCCTCGCCGCCGCCTCCGCGGGCTTCGCGTGGTTCTCGCTGGGCGTCCCCGACCTCCCCGCACTGGAAGCGCTGGCCGCCCGTCTGGACGCGCTCGGCGAGCCGCGCGGCGCCGTCGTCCGCACCGCCCGCGGCTGGCTCCTCGCGCAGCTGCGCGACCCGGACGGCCACGAGTTGCGCTTCGCGACCGCCGACGAGGAGCCGCCGCCGTGCCGCGGGCAGGTCCTGCGCCTCGCGGGCGGCCGCGCGCCGGTACTCCGGTCCCGCACCGCCTGAGCGACGCGGACCGCACTGTCGGACCCCGCTGTTAACGTCCTGCCATGGACGCCTCGGAAGCCCTGCTCATCCGCATCGAGAACGACCCGGTCGCGGCACAGCACCTCGCCTGGCCCGGTGACTTCGACATCACCCGCCGCGACCCGGTCGAGGACGTGCGCCTGCCCTCGGGCCTGGTGATGCGCCCCATAGCCGGCGACGGCGCCGGCGGCACGTTCTTCCTCTGCGGTGAGCCCGGCGACGCCGAGCGGCCCGTGGTGTACGCGGACTCCGAGGGGCAGGCGGCGCTGATCGGCGCGGACCTGGCGGAAGCGGTCGAGCTGATCGTGTCCTGCCCGATGTGGTGGCGGGACGTGGACTCGGGACTCCCCCTGGAGGAGCTGGAGGCCGAGGTGCGCGAGGACCACCCGGACCTGGACCGGCAGCGCGAAGAGGTGGCTGCGGCCCTCGGGCTGACGCTCCCTCCGGTCGAGGAGGTCGTCGCCCGGCTGCAGGCGACGGCTGCGCGCACGGCGCCGGACTTCCTGCCGTACGTGGACGACGACGATCACGAGCCGTACGAGCCGCTGTTCCGGCCCTGAGGCCCTGAGGCCCTGAGGCCGGGCGCCGGCGCGGCCTCAGGCGGTGGTGAGGCGGAAGCTCATCGCGCCGAAGGTCACCTGGTCCCCGGGGCGGACGGCCGCGGCACCCATGACGCGGTGGCCGTTGACCCAGGTGCCGTTCATCGAACCGAGGTCGCGCAGGACCCACAGCCCGCCCTCGTGGCTGAGCTCGGCGTGGAAACGGGACGTCGAGGAGTGGCTGAGCCGGAAGGTGCACGACAGGTCCCGGCCGATCCGCACCGGGAAGGGGCCGGGGGCGGGCAGCAGCAGCGGCGGCAGCTGCTGGACGGCCCAGGCCTGCCGCATGCGGGCGCGGAAGGCCGACGTCTTGGTGACGGCGCGGACGATCGAACCGGTCAGCCGGGCCCAACGGCCCTGTGCGGGCGGCAGGTCGGCGACGAGGGCGGCCAACTCGTCGGAGTGGCGCGCCTTGAGCGCGAGTCCCATGCGGCGCACGAAGGTGTCGTGCGACAGCCGCCCGTCGACGGCCCCCTCACGGAGTACCTCGATGGCGCGCTCGCGTTCGGCGTCCGTGGGACGCGCCGGGTGCGTCGGGAACTCATAGCTCACCTGCGTGATTGTCGGGCCGCGGAGGCCGGGGTGTCCAGAAGGTGCGGCCCGTGCGGCCCCGCCGTTAATTGCGTGGACGCCGCGGAGGCCGGATGGCTACGGTGGGCGCACGCCCTTGACCGAGGAAGGAGGCGGAAGCCATGTGCCTGTTCACCGTTCCGCGCTCCCACCCCGTTGTCCGCAGGGCGTACTCCGTCTGACCGGGAGCGCTCCGCTCTTCCGTGAGGACTTCTCCTTCATGACCGATCTGGTCTTCCGCCCGCTCGTCGCGGGCGAATCGCATCTCTTCCACTCCCTGACCCCCGAGGACCACGGCCTGGTCGGCCGGTCCCTGATGGGCCACTCCTACGCCATGACCGACGAGGGCGGCGAGTACCGCCCCGACTGGACCTGGGTGGCCCTGCGCGACGGCGTCGTGGTCGCCCGCGCGGCCTGGTGGGCGGCTCCGGCCGACGACAAGCCGATAGCGCTCGACTGGTTCGACTTCACCGACGCCGACGCGGCCGTGCGGCTGTTGCGGACGGCGCCGCTCAAGGCCGAGTACGAGCTGGTGCTGCCCCCCGGCTGGCGGGAGCGGCGCGAGGTCCGCGAGGCCGCCCAGTCCCGCATCGACGCGGCGATCGTCTCCGGCATGGAGCTGCTCGTCGAACGCTACCGCTACGTCTGGACCCCCGAGTGCGGGCTGCCCGAGCGCACCGGACGGCTCGAGTACCGGCCGGAGCCGGACGACGGCGTGATCCTGGACGTACTGAGGCGCATCGGGGTCGGCAGCCTCGACGCGCACACCCGCCGCATGGTGCGGCTGCACGGCCCGGACGCCGCCGCCCGCGAGGAGCTGGAGTTCCTCAACTGGCTGCAGTCGCCCCGCGAGTGGTGGCGCCTGGCGTACACCCCGCAGGGCGAGCTCGCCGGCATCCACGTGCCGGGGCGCAACCCGGGCGCGTTCTGCGTCGGCTTCATCGGTGTCCTGCCGGAGCAGCGCGGCCACGGCTACGCCTACGACCTGCTGGTCGAGTGCACGAACGACCTGGCCGGACACGGCGCCGAGCGGATCGCCGCCGCCACCGACCAGGGCAACGCGCCGATGGCGGCGCACTTCGCCAAGGCGGGTTATCCGGTCGCCGGGGAGCGCGTCAACCTGGTGTGACCCCCGGACGGCGGGCAGCATGGTGCCCATGCGCTTCGACGTGTGGGCACCGGACGCCGGTGAGGTGGAGGTACGGGTCGACGGCCGGGCTCACGACATGGAGCGCGACCCCGGACGCCAGGGCTGGTGGTACGCGGACGTGCCCGCCGGGCACGGCACCCGCTACGCCTTCGCGCTGGACGGGGGCCCGCCGCGGCCCGACCCCCGCTCCCGGCGGCAGCCGGACGGGCCGGAGGGCCCGAGCGCGGTCGTCGACCACGACCGCTTCGCCTGGGCCCACGAGTGGGCGGGCCGCCCGCTGCCCGGCGCGGTCCTCTACGAGCTGCACGTCGGCACCTTCACCACCGCCGGCACCTTCGACGCGGCGGTCGAACACCTGCCGTACCTGGCCGGGTTGGGGATCACCCACATCGAGCTGATGCCGCTCTGCCCGTTCCCCGGCACGCACGGCTGGGGGTACGAGGGCGTGTCGCTGTGGGCCGTGCACGAGCCCTACGGCGGCCCCGACGGGCTCAAGCGCTTCGTGGACGCCGCGCACGGCCACGGGCTCGGGGTGGTGCTGGACGTCGTCCACAACCACCTCGGCCCCTCGGGCAACCACCTGCCCGCCTTCGGCCCGTACTTCACCGACCGCCACCACACCCCGTGGGGCGACGCCGTCAACCTCGACGCCCCCGGCTCCGACGAGGTGCGCGACTTCCTGGTCGGCAGCGCGCTGTCCTGGCTGCGCGACTACCGCCTCGACGGGCTGCGGCTCGACGCCGTCCACGCCCTGGTCGACACCCGCGCGGTGCACCTGCTCGAGGAGCTCTCCACCGCCGTCGACGCCCTGTCGGCCGCGGCCGGCCGCCCGCTCTTCCTGATCGCCGAGTCCGACCGCAACGACCCGCGCACCACCGACCCGCGCGAGGCCGGCGGCCTGGGTGTGCACGCCCAGTGGAACGACGACTTCCACCACGCCCTGCACACCGCCGTCACCGGCGAGGCCCAGGCGTACTACGCGGACTTCGCCGTCTCCCCGGTGACCGCCGTGGCCAAGGCACTGCGCCGGGTCTTCTTCCACGACGGCACCCACTCGAGCTTCCGCGGCCGTGCCCACGGCCGCCCCGTCGACCTGACGACCACCCCGGGCCACCGTTTCCTCGCCTACACCCAGACCCACGACCAGATCGGCAACCGCGCCACCGGTGACCGCCTCGGCGCGAGCGTCCCTGCGGGGCTGCTCGCCGCGGCCGCCGCGCTCGTCCTCACCTCCCCGTACACGCCGATGCTCTTCATGGGCGAGGAGTGGGGCGCCCGCACGCCCTGGCAGTTCTTCACCGACCACGACGACCCCGAGCTCGCCGCCGCCATCACCCGGGGCCGCCGCCGCGAGTTCGCCGAGCACGGCTGGAAGGCCGAGGACATCCCCGACCCCCAGGACCCGGCGACCCGGCTGCGCTCCTGCCTGGACTGGTCGGAACCCGCCCGGGAGCCGCACGCGGAACTGCTGGCCTGGTACCGGCGGCTCATCGCGCTGCGCCACGCCGAGCCCGAGCTGACCGACCCGGCCCTGGACGCCGTCCACGTCACCGTGGGCGGGCACACCCTGCGGCTGGACCGCGGACGCTTCCGGATCGCCGTCAACTTCTCCCCCGAGGAGGCGCTGGTCCCCCTCCACCACCCCGGCCGCGCCGACCCGCCCGGCTACGTCCCGGTCGCCGCCTGGCGTCCCGGACCACCGCCCGCCGACACCGGCTGCCTCCACCTGCCCGGCCACTCGGTCGCGGTGCTCCGTGAGCGCTGATTACCCTGATCGGGTGACGACCGACGACGAGCCCCGCGCGATCTGCGTCCACTGCGGCGACCCGACCGAGTACCCCGACTCGCAGCCGGGCGCGACCCTCTGCCCGGTCTGCGCCTGGCACGAGGCCCAGCGCACGGCCTGCAGCGGCTGAGCCCTGCGGCCCGGTGGGGTCAGTCCTCCAGCAGCAGCTTGCGGGCGACCCCGACGTCGAAGGACGCGGGCGGGCACACCGGGTCTATCAGGTCCAGGTGCTCCATCAGCAGCCGCCCGACGGCCCAGTTCCGGTACCACTTGCGGTCGGCGGGGACGACGTACCAGGGCGCGGCCTCCGTGGAGCAGCGGCCGAGCACGTCCTCGTACGCCTCCTGGTAGGAGGGCCACATCGCCCGGTCCTCCAGGTCGCCGGGGTCGAACTTCCAGTGCTTGCAGGGGTTGTCCAGCCGGTCCAGCAGGCGGGTGCGCTGCTCGTCGCGGCTGATGTGCAGGAAGACCTTGACGACGCTGACGCCGTCGTCGGCGAGCGAGGCCTCGAAGGAGTTGATGGTCTCGCAGCGCTCCTCCCACACCGAGCGGGGCGCCCGGCCCCTGACCCGCGGCACGAGGACGTCCTCGTAGTGGGAGCGGTCGAAGACCCCTATCCGCCCGCGACCGGGCAGGGCCCGCTCGACGCGCCACAGGAAGTGGTGGGCCTGTTCCTCGGCCGTCGGGGCCTTGAAGGCGGTGATGCGGCACCCCGCGGGGTCGAGCAGGCTCGCGAGGTGCCGCACCGCGCTGCCCTTGCCCGAGGTGTCCACGCCCTGGAGCACGACGAGGACCGAACGCGGGTCGCCCGCCGTGCTCTGCGCGAAGAGCCGCTCCTGCAGCGCCGTGATCCGGTCCCGCGCGTACGGCACGCACGCCAGCGCCTCGGCCTTGCCCGCCGGGCCGCCCGGCGTGGCGCGCGGGTCGTACGACCGCAGCCGTACGGGGCCGCCGCCCGACGGGACCCGCAGCTTCGCGCGCAGCCCGGGCCTGGTTCCGGATGCGGTGTCCGGGCTCCTCTTCGTCACCGCGCCTCCCTCCGGGGGACCCTCCCCGCTCCCCGCGGGCTCCGGTCCGGTGATCCGATGGTGCGCCGGATCCCCCGGCGCCGCCAACGCGGCCGGGGGCCACGGGTGTCACGGCCCGGGCGCCGCGCGCACCGCCGAGAGCGGGGCTCAGGCGTCCGGGGTGGCGAGCCGCTCGGCGTCGCGGGCGAGGGCGGTGAGGCGGGAGATGGCCCGGAAGTACTTCTTGCGGTAGCCGCCGGCGAGCATCTCCTCGCTGAAGATGCCGTCGAAGGGCCGGCCGGAGGCCATGACGGGGACCTCGCGGTCGTAGAGCCGGTCGGCCAGGACGACCAGGCGCAGCGCGGTGGCCTGGTCCTCCACGGGGTGGACGCCGCGCAGGAAGACCGCCTCGACGCCGTCGCAGAGCGCGCCGTAGCGGCTGGGGTGGACCCGGGCGAGGTGGGCGAGGAGGGCGCCGAAGTCGTCCAGGGAGGCGCCCGGGGTGCGGCCCGCGGCAGCGGTGACCTGCTCGTCGGCGTACGGCGCGGGGGCCTGCGGGAGGCCGCGGTGGCGGTAGTCCTCGCCGTCGATGCGCAGCGACCGGAAGCGGGCGGACAGGCCCTGGATCTCGCGCATGAAGTCGGCGGCCGCGAACCGGCCCTCGCCGAGCTTGCCGGGCAGGGTGTTGGAGGTCGCGGCCAGCTTCACCCCGGCGTCGGCCAGCTTGCCCAGCAGGGTCGAGACGAGCACGGTGTCGCCGGGGTCGTCGAGTTCGAACTCGTCGATGCAGACCACCCGGTGCCCGCTGAGCGCCTGCACGGCCTGCTGGAAGCCGAGGGCGCCGACGAGGTTGGTCAGCTCCACGAAGGTGCCGAAGGCCTTCTGCTCGCGCGGCGCGGGCGTGGCGTGCCAGAGCGAGGCGAGCAGGTGGGTCTTGCCCACGCCGTAGCCGCCGTCGAGGTAGACCCCGCCGGGGCCGGCCGGGGCGGCGGGTGCGACCTGACGCCGGAACCAGCGCTTGCGCCCGCCGTCGGCGGGGGCGCCCAGCCCCTGCGCGAAGGCCCGCAGCGTGCCGACGGCCTCGGCCTGGCTCGGCTGCTTCGGATCCGGGAGGTAGGTGTCGAACCGTACGGAGTCGAAGCGCGGCGGCGGCACCATCTCGGCCACCAGCCGGTCCGCCGGGACGTGCGGCTCGCGTCCGCTCAGCGAGACGGGCGGCGTCCCGCCGGGTATCGGGCTGGATTCTTGCGCGGCGGCGAAGGACGAGGACACAGCACTCCAGCCTAGTGCCTCGCCGGTGGTCCCCCCGCCGCCGTGTGGCCGACCCCACTGCGTGGGGGGCGTGGAAGACTGCAGCCATGCGCCGCCTCTTCCCCGCCGCCGCGACCGCTGCCGCAGCGGCACCCGCCGAGACCCTGGACACGCCGGAGGCGCTGGCCGACGCGTACGCGTACCCGGAACCGGCGGGCGGGGCGCCCTGGCTGCGGGCGAACATGGTGTCGTCGCTGGACGGCGCGGCCCGGCACGACGGGCGCTCCCAGCCGCTGTCCTCGGACGCCGACATGCGGGTGTTCGGGGTGCTGCGGGCCCTGGCCGACGTGGTGGTCGTCGGCGCGGAGACGGTGCGGCAGGAAGGCTACCGCCCGGCCCGCGCCCGGGAGGCCTTCGCGGACCGCAGGGCCGCGGCGGGACAGGGCCCGGCCGCCGCGATCGCCGTGGTGAGCGCCCGGCTCGACCTGGACTTCTCGCTGCCCCTGTTCACCGAGCCGCTGGTGCCGACCCTCCTGCTGACCGGCGAGGACGCCCCGGCCGACCGGGTCGCGGCGGCCGGGAAGGCGGGGGCACGGGTCGTCCGGGCCGGCTCGGGCACGGGCGTGGAGCCGGCGCGCGTGGTGCGCGAGCTGGCCGCGCTGGGGCTGCGCCGGATGCTGACCGAGGGCGGGCCGCGGCTGCTCGCCCAGTTCGCCGCGGCCGGGGTGGTCGACGAGCTGTGCCTGACGATCGCCCCGCTGCTGACCGCCGGTGACGCCATGCGCATCATGAACGGACCCGGCATCACCGACCCCGTCCGCTACACCCCGGTGTCGATCCTGGAGGAGGACGGCTTCCTGTTCACCCGCTACGTACGCGGCTGACCGGCCCCCCGGTGCGACCGGGACCGGCCACCGGCCGCCCGCGCCACCGGCCTCACCCGGATGGCGCCGATCGCCCGCCCCGCACTCGTCCGCGTGCCAGGCCCGGGAACGGATGTCCCCGCGTGCCCCGCGCCCGGACGGGGCAGGATGGTTTCCGTGGCGGGCCCGACGGCCCGCGAGAGAGAAGGACGCGTCCGTGTTCACGACCGTACTCATGATCGAGCAGCCGCTCGTCCCCGCCGATGTGGAACTGGTCACCACGCTCCACGGTGACGAGCCCGTCTCCTTCGTCGTCCTGATGCAGCCACGCGGCGACCAGGACCGGCTGCTGCGGGCCATCGACGACGTCGCCCTCGGCGAACTCGACAAGGCCGTCCACGAGCGCGAGCGCCCGGAGGGCGACAAGGCCCTGATGCCCGCCGAGCGCGCGCTGAGCCACAGCCTGACCGCCCTGCGCGAGGCGGGCTGCGAGGCGGTGGGCGAGGTGGTCGAGCGGCACCCCATCGAGCTGATGAAGTCGGTGGTCGAGCAGACCCACGCCGACGAGGTGATCGTGCTGACCGCCCCGCACCTGGTGGAGGAGTTCTTCCACCGCGACTGGACCTCCCGGGCCCGGCACAAGGTCGGCGTGCCGGTGCTGAAGCTGTTCGCCCACAACGCGGAGGACTGAGCGGACGCCGTGTCCCCGACTGGTGGAAGAATCGGGGACGGCCGACGACCGACCTCGTGAGTTCCAGGGAGCACCTCGCATGAGCCCCACCCTTCCCCCCGGTATGGACCGACCGCACTTCATCGGGATCGGCGGGGCCGGGATGTCGGGCATCGCGAAGATCCTGACCCAACGCGGCGCCGCCGTCGCGGGCAGCGACGCGAAGGACTCCGACACGGCCGGGGCGCTGCGCGCGCTGGGCGCGACCGTCCACATCGGTCACTCGGCCGCGCACCTCGCGCAGGACGCGACCTGCGTGGTCGTCTCCAGCGCCATCCGTGAGGACAACCCGGAGCTGGTGGCGGCCCGCGGGCGCGGCATCCCGGTGGTGCACCGCTCGGACGCGCTGGCGGCGCTGATGGGGGGCTCGCGCCCGATCGCGGTGGCCGGTACGCACGGCAAGACGACCACCACCTCCATGCTCGCGGTGAGCCTGTCCGCGCTGGGCCTGGACCCGTCGTACGCCATCGGCGGCGACCTGGACGCCCCGGGCTCCAACGCCCACCACGGCACCGGCGAGATCTTCGTGGCGGAGGCGGACGAAAGCGACCGCAGCTTCCAGAAGTACGACCCCGAGGTGGCGATCGTGCTCAACGTGGAGCTCGACCACCACGCGAACTACGCGTCGATGGACGAGATCCACGAGTCGTTCGAGGTCTTCGTCGGCAAGATCGTCCCCGGTGGCACCCTGGTCGTCGGCGAGCACTCCGGCGCGCGGGAGCTGGCCGCCCGGGTGGCGGGCCGCGAGGGGCTGACCATCGTGCGCGTCGGCGAGGACGAGCAGGCCGACGTGCGGATCCTGCGGATCACCCCGCACGGGATGTCCAGCGAGGTCACCGTCCGCCTGGACGGCGAGGAGCACACCTTCACCGTCTCCGTGCCCGGCCGCCACTACGCCCACAACGCGGTCGCCGCCCTGGCCGCGGGCGTCGCGCTGGGCGTCCCGGCGGAGGGCCTGGCCAAGGCGCTCGGCACCTACACCGGGGTGAAGCGCCGGCTGCAGCTGAAGGGCACCGCCGCGGGCGTCCAGGTCATCGACTCCTACGCGCACCACCCGACCGAGATGACCGCGGACCTGCAGGCCCTGCGCGAGGCGGCGGACGACCGGCGCATCCTCGTGGTCTTCCAGCCGCACCTGTTCAGCCGCACCCAGGAGCTGGGCCGCGAGATGGGCCAGGCGCTCGCGCTCGCCGACGCCTCCGTGGTGCTGGACATCTACCCGGCCCGCGAGGACCCGATCCCCGGCATCACCAGCGACCTGATCATCGCCGCGGCCGTCGCGGCGGGCGCCGACGTCACCGCGGAACACGACAAGGAAGCGGTCCCCGAGGTCGTCGCCGGAATGGCCAAGCCCGGTGACCTTGTTCTCACCATGGGCGCGGGCGACGTGACCGATCTCGGTCCGCGCATCCTCGCGCGCCTGGAGAACTGAGGAGAGGGAGGACCATGGCGTACGAAGTCGACAAGTCCGAGGAGCAGTGGCGTCAGGAGCTGACGCCGCAGGAGTACGCGGTCCTGCGCCAGGCGGGCACGGAGCGTCCCTTCGTGGGTGAGTACACCGACACCAAGACCCGCGGCGTCTACTCGTGCCGCGCCTGCGGCGCCGAACTGTTCACCTCGGACACCAAGTTCGAGTCGCACTGCGGCTGGCCGTCCTTCTACGACCCGAAGGACAGCAAGGCCGTCGAGCTGATCGAGGACCGCTCGATGGGCATGGTCCGCACCGAGGTCCGCTGCACCCGCTGCGGCTCGCACCTGGGCCACGTCTTCGAGGGCGAGGGCTACGACACCCCGACGGACCAGCGGTACTGCATCAACTCGATCTCGCTGCGGCTGGCCCCCGTGGAGGACTGATCACGAAATCCGACGGCTAGGCCCCTCGCGTGGGGCGGACGCGCCACGCGGGGCGCGTCCGTCGACTCCCCGCCCACCGGGTGGCAACGTGGCCCGGCATGGAACACCACGTACGGGCCAGGTTGCTGCTGGCCAGCGCCACCATGCTCTTCGTCGAACTGGCGCTGATCCGGTGGGCGGGCGCGAACGTCGTCCATCTGAGCTACTTCTCCAACTTCATCCTGCTCGGCTCGTTCCTGGGGATCGGGCTGGGCTTCCTGGTCGCGGCGGAACGCGGCCGGTGGCTCAAGCGGTGGGCGCCGCTGCCGCTGGCCGTGCTCGTGGTGCTGGTGCGGGAGTTCCCGGTCCAGGTGCGGCAGAGCAGCGGCGACGTCATCTACTTCACGGCGGTGAAGACCACCGGGCTGCCGCAGTGGGTGACGCTGCCGGTGCTCTTCCTGCTGGTGGCGTTCGCGATGATGGCGATCGGCAAGATCACCGCCGATCTGTTCCGGCAACTGCCGTCGCTGGAGGCGTACCGGTGGGACCTGCTCGGCTCGCTGACCGGTTCCGTGGCCTTCGCGGGGGTGTCCTGGCTGCGCGCGCCCTCGCTGGTGTGGGGGCTGATCGCCGCTGCGGCGCTGCTGGTCCTTGGCGGCCGGCGCAACACGCTGCGGTACGCGCTGCCGCTGGCGGCGATGGTCCTGGCGTTGCTCTTCGAGTCGCTGGCGCCGGGGGTGTCCTGGTCGCCGTACTACAAGATCGAGCTGACCCGCCCGGAGCCGGGCACCAGTTCCCGGACGTACAAGATCGCCGCCAACGGCGTGCCGCACCAGAGCATCGCGCCGCTGAAGGTGCTGCAGCAGCCCAACTCGCCGTACGAGCAGGCCTACCGGGAGACCCCGGACAATTCGCACCGCAAGGTGCTGGTGATCGGCGCGGGCAACGGCAACGACGTCGCCGTCGCGCTGGCCAACGGCGCGCAGTACGTGGACGCCGTCGAGATCGACCCGCGGCTGCAGGAGATCGGGGCGCAGCTGCACCCCGCGCGGCCGTACGAGAACCCGCGGGTGCACGTCCACATCAACGACGGGCGGGCCTTCCTGGAGCGGACGAAGACGAAGTACGACCTCGTCGTGCTGGCGCTGCCCGACTCGCTGACGCTGGTGTCGGGCGCGAGCAACCTGCGGCTGGAGAGCTACCTCTTCACCAAGCAGGCCTTCGAGTCGGCACGTGACCACCTCGCCCCCGGCGGCGCGTTCGCGATGTACAACTACTACCGGCAGAACTGGCTGATCGACCGCTTCGCCGGCAGCCTGGACCAGGTCTTCGGGCACGCTCCGTGCATGACGGAGTACAGCAAGCGCGCCGCGGTCCTCGTGGCCGGGCTGACGCCGGCCGACCAGACCTGCGGGACGGTCTGGCGGGCCGGCGGGGCGGTGCCGCCGCCCGCGGACGACGACCACCCCTTCCCCTACCTCCTGCACCGCACGGTGCCGAGCCTCTACCTCGGGGCCCTCGGCCTGATCCTGCTGGTCACCGTGATCTCGGTGCGGCTGGCCGGGGTGCGGCTGCGCGGGACGCTGCGCTACGCCGACATGTTCCTGATGGGCGCGGCCTTCCTGCTGCTGGAGACGAAGAACGTCATCGGCTTCGCCCTGTACTTCGGCACCACCTGGCTGGTGAACGCGCTGGTCTTCATCGGGGTGCTGCTGGCGGTGCTGGCCGCCGTCGAAGTGCGGCGGCGCATGCGCCGGCTCAACCAGACGGCACTGCAGATCCTGCTCTTCGTCACGCTCGCCGTCGGCTGGCTGGTCCCGGCGCAGTCCGTGCTGTCGCTGCCCTTCGCGGCACGGCTGGCGGCGGCCGTCGCGCTCGCCTTCGCGCCGATCTTCTGCGCCAACCTGATCTTCTCCGACCGCCTCGCCCAGGCACCGGACCCGACCGCCGCCTTCGGCGCCAACCTCCTGGGCGCGCTGACCGGCGGCACCCTGGAGTACCTGGCGCTGCTCACCGGCTACCGCGCGCTGCTGATCCTGGTGGCCGTGCTGTACGCCGGGGCCTGCGTCGCGATGCGGCTGTCCGGCGGCGGTGGCCCCGCCGGCGGCGACGGCGCGGGGCAGGGCCGGCAGGACGCCACGGCGCACGGAAACCGGCTGGTGCGCGAGGGTCCCGCTGCAGCACCATGACGGGATGCTGAGCGTCCTGCTGCCCTTCCTCGGTGCCTGCACCCTGATCGCCGCGGCCCCCGGGCCGAGCACCGTGCTGATCATCAGGCACTCCCTGCGCAGCCGCCGGGCCGGCTTCGCGACCGTCCTCGGCAACGAGACCGGTGTGTTCGTCTGGGGGCTGTGCGCCGCCTTCGGCCTCACCGCGCTCCTCGCGGCCTCACAGCTCGCCTACGACGTCGTGCGGATCGTCGGCGCCGCCGTCCTGATCTGGTTCGGCGTCCAGGCGTTGCGTGCCGCCCGCCGCGGCCCCGACCCCGAGCGGGCCGCGGCGGGTGAGGACGTGACGGTGACGCCGTGGGCGGCCTACCGCGCCGGGCTCGGCATGAACCTGGCCAATCCCAAGGCGGCGGTCTTCGCGATGTCGTTCCTGCCGCAGTTCGTGCCCACCGGCGCGCCCCAGCTCCCCACGATGGTGGGGCTCGCGGCGCTCTGGGCGGTCTACGAGGTCGGCTACTACGGGGCGTACGTCTGGTTCGTCGACCGCCTGAGGGCGGTGTTCAGCCGCGCCGCGGTGCGGCGCCGCCTGGAGGCGGTGTCCGGCGGCGTGCTGGTCGCGCTGGGCGTCCGGATGGCCCTGGAGGGCTGAGCGGCCGCGCCCCTGCCCCTCACCCGCGGCGTGCGCTGAGGGTCGCCGCGAGCAGGCCGGCGCCCGCGGCGGCGAGCGCCGCGAACAGGAGGGGCACCAGCGGGAACGGGACCGCGCCGGTACGGGAACCGGTGACGAGCCCGGTGACCGCCGCGTTGGCGGGCGATCCGGCGGCGACGAGGACCAGGACCGCGGTGAGGGCGGTGACGGGCACCGCCCATCCGGGGCGGAGCAGCACCGGGGGGTTGGTGAGGGCGCCGACGGCGGTGCCGAGCAGCGCGGTCACCAGGGCGGCCAGGAGACCGGCCACGGCCGCCGGGACCACCGGGATGGCCTTCAGGTGGTCCGTGGTGTGGGGGTCGGCAATGCCGAGCACCACGGCGGTGCCCGCGGTGCCCAGCACCACCGAGCACAGCAGCGCCGCCAGGACGCCCGCCGTGTGGGCGCGCCCCGGCCCGGTGGCGGCCGCCACGCAGGCGCGGGCGGCCGGCGGCTCGGCCGTCACGCTGACCCGCACCAGCCAGGCCGCGGCCGGCAGCAGCGCGGCGGCGCTCCAGCCGAGCGAGTCCAGCAGCGGCTGCGGCCCCCCGGCCAGCCCGATCCCCATGACGGTGACGTGGAGCAGGAGCGGCGGCAGCCAGCGGAAGGACCGCAGGAGCAGGGTGGTCCGGTAGCGCAGCAGTGCGGTCATGAGGACTCCGTGGGCGGCTCCGCGGGCGGCTCCGCGGGGTGGACCGCGCGGATGTGCCAGGGCGGCGTGGCGGTGAGCAGCCGCCGCAGGACGGCGTCGGACCCCGCGGCCGGGACGGTCACCCGGAGCGTGCCGGGCGCGGCGGGCTCGTACGCGAGCCCGGCCGGCGGCTCCCCGGTACCGGTGGCCTCGATGACGACGCGCGGCCCGGCGGCGGCGTCCAGGGGCACCGGCACGAGCCGGGCGTCCTCGACGCGGTGGACCTCCGTGGTGTCGCCGGCCAGCCGGCCCGGGTCGTGGTCGACGAAGACGACCGTGCCGCCGGCGGCGCTGCGGGCGCGCACGGCGTCGTCCAGGACGGTGCGCGCGTCCCGGTCGAGCCCCGTCCACGCCTCGTCGAGGACGAGGAGGTCCGGCTCGGCCACCAGCGCCTGGGCCACCGCGACCTTCTGGCAGGTGCCCTTGGACAGCTCGGCGAGCGGGGTCCGGGCGGACCCGGCGATGCCGAAGCACTCCAGCCACTGCTCGGCCCGCCGGGCGGCGGTGCGGCTGCCGAGCCCGTGCACCCGCCCCAGGTGCACGAGGTAGCCGTGCGCGTCGAAGGGCAGTGCCGGCGGGAACCGCTCGGGCACGTACGCGGTGCGCGGGCGCCCGCTGACCCGGCCCGTGGTGGGGCGGTCGATGCCTGCGAGGATCCGCAGGACCGTGGACTTGCCGCTGCCGTTCGCCCCCTCGACGCGCAGCACCCGTCCCCCGGGCACGTCGAGGTCGACGCCGCGCAGCACCCAGGGCCCGCGCGCCCCGTACCGGCGGCCGACCGCCTCCAGCCGCACGTCAGTTGGACGGCTGGTGGGGCTGGGACTCGCTCGGCCGGACGACGACGAAGCCCTCCCCCTGCAGCATCAGCTGCACCGCCTCGCCGGAGCCGCCGCGCAGCATCGAGCCGAAGCTCTGCGAGCGGTGCAGGGAGGTCTGCAGCTGGGCGCTCCAGCCGACGACCGCGTCGGTGTCGACGTACACCGGGGCCTGCGGGGTGACCGGGATGACGATCGGGTTGCCCTCGCACATCACGCCGAGGCGGCCGTGCCCGGTGAAGACGCTGTTGAACAGGCCGCCGCCGGCCATGCCCGCGCCCTTCACGACCTTTATCTCGTAGGAGAGGGTCGAGTCGAAGACCAGCACGTTGCGGCCGTTGATGGTGAGGCTGTCGCCGGGGTCGAGGTCGATGACGAAGCAGTTGGCCGCCTCGTGGGCGAACCAGGCCTCGCCCTGGCCGCGCACCGACATCAGCGGCAGGCCCTCACCGGTGAAGGCGCGCTTGAGGAACTTGCCGACGCCCTGCCCCTTCACCTCGAACTGCAGGTTTCCGCGGAAGGCGATCATCGAGCCCTGGCGCGCCAGGCACTCGCCGTTCACCGCGTACTTGATCGACTTGGCGTTCTGGAGGGTCATGCCGGGCTCGGTGGCCGGCTGCGCCGTGTTCTCGGTCGCGAAGAGGTCGCTGTGCACCCCGGCATCCTGGCCCGGAGGGATCGGCTCCGACAAGCTCCTGCGGGGCGGGTGGCAGACTGTCGAGGTGACAACCGATCCTCGCGACGCCGCTCCCCAGTTCGTCCTCCCCCTGGTCGTCCGCATCGAGCGGACCGCCCCGCCGGCGCGGACCGACGCGCTGGAGACGGCCGCCCGTGCCGTGCTTCTGCTGCGCTCCGACGAGCGCGCCACCGCCGCGGACGGGGAGTGGGCCGGGGCGGTACGGGGCTGGGAGGACGCCCGCATCCGCAAGGTCGTACGGCGGGCGCGCGGCGCCGAATGGCAGCGGGCCGAGGCGCTGCCGGGCATCACGGTCACCGGCAAGTCCGCCGAGGTCCGCGTCTTCCCGCCGGTGCCGCTGGACGGCTGGCCCAAGGACCTGGCGCGGCTGCAGGTGTCCGGGACGGAACTGGAGGACCCGGAGCCGCCCGCCGGGCCGGAGACCGGGACGCCGGTGCTCTGGCTCAACCCCGGGGTGCAGATGTCGGCCGGCAAGGCCATGGCGCAGGCCGGGCACGGCGCCCAGCTCGCCTGGCTCGCCCTGCCCCCGGCCGAGCGCGCGCAGTGGCGCGAGGCCGGTTTCCCGCTGGCCGTGCGCACGGCGCCGCAGGCCGGCTGGGAGGCGCTCACCGCCTCCGGGCTGCCCGTGGTGCGGGACGCCGGGTTCACCGAGATCGCCCCGGGGTCGTGCACCGTCGTGGCGGACCACCCGGCGCTGCGCCGCTGAGGCCCAAGCTCAAATCAAGCTCTGAAACCCGCCCCCGCGGGGTTCACCCGCCCTGCGCGGGGCCAGAACCCCGGCAGGAGGAAGGGGGGGCGCATGGAGCACTCGTATCTGGGCACGGGCATCGGCTGGCGGCCGGAGATCGCGGCGGCGGTCGAGGCGCTGGCGGAGGCCGGCCGTGTCGACTGGGTCGAGGCGGTCGCCGAGAACGTCTGCCCGGGTCATCTCCCCGACTCCCTGCTGCGGCTGCGCGAGCGCGGTGTCACGGTCGTCCCGCACGGTGTCTCGCTCGGCCTCGGGGGCGCCGAGCGGCCCGGCGCGGAACGGCTGGCCGCGCTCGCGCAGCGCGCGCAGGTGCTGGGCGCCCCGCTGGTCACCGAGCACATCGCCTTCGTGCGCGGCGGCGGGGAGCTGACGGGCTCGGCGCACCTGGAGGCGGGGCACCTGCTGCCCGTGCCGCGGACCCGGGACGCGCTGGACGTCCTGTGCGAGAACGTGCGCATCGCGCAGGACGCGCTGCCCGTGCCGCTCGCGCTGGAGAACATCGCGGCGCTGGTGGCCTGGCCGGACGAGGAGATGAGCGAGGGGGCCTTCCTCGCCGAGCTCGTCGAGCGGACCGGGGTACGCCTGCTGATCGACGTCGCCAACCTGCACACCAACCACGTCAACCGCGGCGAGGACCCCCTCGCCGCACTCGACGCGCTGCCGGTGCACGCCATCGCCTACGTCCACGTGGCGGGCGGTGTCGAGAAGGACGGCGTATGGCACGACAGCCACGCGCACCCCGTCCCCGAGGCCGTCCTGGACGTGCTGGCGGCGCTGTACGAGCGGGCCTGCCCGCCCGGCGTGCTGCTGGAGCGCGACGACGACTTCCCCGGCGGCGGCGAACTGGCCCGCGAACTGGCCGCGATACGCCGCGTGGTGGACGCGGGCACGGGCGGGCGGACGGACGTGCCGCCGGCCGTGCCCGCCGGGGTCGCCGCGGCGCCCGGGGCGGCCCGTCAGCGCCTCGCGCTGCGCCAGACCGCGCTGTTGTCGGCGCTCGTGGCCGGGACTCCGGTGCCGGAGGGCTTCGACCGGACCCGGATCGGTGTGCAGAGCCGCGCGCTGGCCGCCAAACGCGCCGGCATCGTCGCCAAGGTGGCGCCGGAGCTGCCGGAGATCCTGGGGGCCGCGTACCGGCCGCAGTTCCTGCGCTACGCCGCGCGGCGGCCGCTCGACGGGGGCTACCGCCGCGACGCCATGGCCTTCGCCGCGTACGTCCTCGACGGGGACGACCCGCACGACCCCGCGGTCACCAGGCGGCTGGCCGCGTGGTGGCGCGAACGCTCGGGCCCGGCACCGCTCCCGGCCTGGCGGCAGCGTCTGCGCGGAAGGGTTTTCCCGGCGCCGCGACAGCCCTCACACCTATTCATACGTATGCGGGACACGCTCCGTTCAAAGCTGCCATAATCTTTTTCCAAGGGCCTCCGACCTGCGACGGGAATGGCGGCGGGGCCCATCGGGCGCGAAAAGGCAACAACGTACCAAGGACCGGGTCCGGATTCCTGGAATTCGCGAATACGTGACTGTTCCTCGCCTTGGACGCTTCAAACGCACTAACGTGCGGTCCCATGCGATCCACCCGTTACGCCACCGGACTCAGCCTCGTGGTCGGGGCTCTCGTGGTCACCCTCGCCGCGCTGGCCTACCCCGTCATGTCCGGGCTGAACAGCCCCGCCGTGACCGCGGCCGGCGCCCAGACCGTGTCCACGCAGTACGGTCCGCTCACCCAGCTGGACCGCACCTTCGTCACCAAGGTCCGGCTGGCCGGCCTGTGGGAGTTCCCCGCCGGGCAGATGGCCCTGCAGAAGGGGACGACGCCCGCGGTCAAACGCGCGGGGCAGCACCTGATCGACGGGCACACGAACCTCGATTCGACGTGCCGCACGATCGCGCCCCAATTGGGCATCACCCTGCCCAACCAGCCCACAGCACAGCAAATGGGCTTCCTGGCCACCTTCTCCGCCGCGAACGGCCAGGACTTTGACCAGAAATTCGCCAATATCGTGAGGCTCGCCCACGGCCAGGTGTTCTCGGTCATCGCCCAGGTACGCGCCACCACACGCAATTCGCTGGTACGGGAACTGGCCGACCAGGCGAACGCGACGGTGCTCGACCACATCACCGTCCTGGAGAAGACCGGACTGGTCAACTTCGACCAGATCGCCGTGGACACGACCGCCAGCCCCACCAACCCCGGTGCGGCCGTCCCGGTCTCCCCTGCTCCCGGTGAGCCGACCTTCATCGTCACCCCGTCCCCGACGTACTCACTTCCCCCAGCGGCTTCGTCCCCCCAGCCGTCGCAGTAGAAATGAGCGATCCGATGCCCACACGACAACACATGAACCACCGGCGCAGGTTGAGCACCAAGCAACTCGTGCTGATAGCCGTGCTGGCACTGCTCGGCTCCGGCGGCACCTTCGCCCTGGTCACCGGTTCGGCCTCGGCCCACTGGCGGTCCAACTCCGGTCACTCGGGCGGCTGGCAGAGCCCCAGCCCGGGGAACAGCACCAAGGCGGACAACGGGGGCCAGAACAACGGCGGACAGAACAACGGCGGCCAGAACGGCTCCGCGGCCCCCTCCGTGTCCGCCTCGGCCTCCGCGTCCGCGCCCGCCGGCGGCGGCTCGCAGACCAACGGCCCCTCCCCCGAGGACTTCGCCGACATCCGCTCGGTCCAGCCCAACGTCCAGCGGGCGGCGAACCAGCGGGGCGCCTCGCGCGGCACGTTCACGGCGCGCTGCGGCCGCAACGAGAACAAGCACCACAACCCCGACAACTTCATCGTGGCCCCCGGCGTCGCCAACGGCGCGCACCACGTCCACGACTACGTCGGCAACCTGAGCACCGACGGCTTCTCGACCAACGAGTCCCTGGCCGCGGCCGGCACCACCTGCGCCCGCGGGGACAAGTCGGCGTACTTCTGGCCGGTGCTGCGCACCCGCTCCGCCAACGACGCGCCGGACGCCGACGGCAACACCGGCACCATCCTGCAGGCCACCTCGGTGCAGCTGCTCTTCGGGGGCAACCCGAGGGCCAAGGTGGTGGCGATGCCGTCCACGCTGCGGATCATCATGGGTGACGCCAAGTCCTTCACCAACGGCGTCGCCAACGCCAAGGCGTCGTGGAGCTGCACCGGCTTCGAGAACCGCCAGCTCACCGACAAGTACCCGCTGTGCCCGCAGGGCAGCCGGGTGGTCCGCACGCTGAACTTCCCCAGCTGCTGGGACGGGACCAACGTCGACAGCGCCAACCACCGCACGCACATCGTCTTCCCCGACGGTGCCGGGCAGTGCCAGGCCGGCTTCAAGGCCGTGCCCCAGCTGAAGATGCGGCTCACCTACAAGGTCCCGCAGGGCCCGAACTACGCGCTCGACAGCTTCCCCGAGCAGCTGCACAAGCCGGTCACGGACCACGCGGACTTCGCCAACTTCATGCCGGCGCGCCTGATGAACCAGGTCGTCAGCTGCATCAACGGCAACCGCAACTGCGGCTGACCCGGTAGCCCGCGCCGCCCCCGATTCGGGAAACCGCGGGCGGACCCCCACGGGGGTCGGCTACAACTCCCCCATGTGGATGCTCTTCCTCCTCGTGGCCTGGGCCGCGGCGATCGCCTCCTGCACACGCCTGTGCAGGGCGGCGGTCGCCGCGGCCGATCTGCCTGACGGGACCGCCGCACCGGCCGCCGATCACGCGCTCGGGCTCTACGAGATGGCCTTCCTGTCCGGCGGACCGCGCCGGGTCACCGAACTGGCGATGGTCACGATGGGGCGCGAACGGCGTCTGCTGCTCGCCAGGACCGGCTGGGCGACCGTCGTCGACCCGGACGGCCGGGACGCCATCGAGCGCTCCCTGATCGCCGCCACCGGCCCCGAGGGTCAGGCCCCCGTCCCCGCGATACGCGCGGCGCACGCGACCTCCGACGGGGTCCGCGCCTTGGCCCAGGGCCTCGCCGACGCGGGGCTCGCGGTGCCTCCCGCGGCCCGGGAGTCGATCTCCACCGGCATCCGCGAGGTCCGCGCGGCCTCCGCCCTCATCCTGGCCATGCTGGCCGCCGCGACGACCCTCAGCCCCGCCGGCCGGTCCCTGCTGCCGTGGTTCGCGCTCCCGCTGCTGGTCACTCTGGGCTGCCTGGCCATCGCGCGCTTCGAGATCCACCCCTACACCCACTGGGCCGCCCCCGCGGGCCGCGAGCTGCTGCGCGCCGTCGACGTCCCCGACGGCCCGGCCCCCGACGACCGCCGGCAGTTCCTCACCGCCGTCGCCGTCCGGGGCCCCTCCGCCCTCCCC
>NZ_JARAVK010000130.1:0-25692 GCF_033792765.1 Streptomyces sp. PA03-6a
GAGCCGGATGACGGGGTGGAAGGCGCTCGGGGGGAAGGGACGGTCGCGCTCTGCGGCGCCGAGGGTGTCCTTGATGTGGAGGTACCCCAGGACGCCACCGTCGGCGCCGGTGACCGGCAGACGGGAGTAGCCGGACGCGGCGGCGGTCCGCTCCAGCTCGTCCGGGGTGACCCGCTCGCCGACGGTGACCATGCGGCCGGCCGGTACGAGGATCTCGCCCACCGGGCGGCTGCCGAGTTCCAGGGCGTCGCGCAGGCGCTCGCCGCCCGTGACGTCGAGCAGGCCGGCGGCGCTGGAGTCCTGGACCAGGCGGGCCAGTTCGTCGTCGGTGAAGACGGCCGCGACCTCGTTCTTCGGCTCGACGCGCAGCAGCCGCAGCAGGGCGTTGGCGAAGGCGTTGATGCCGAAGACCACCGGGCGCAGCGCGCGGGTGACGTTCACCAGCGGCGGGCCGAGCAGCAGCGCGGCCCGCTCGGGTGCGGCGAGCGCGATGTTCTTGGGCACCATCTCGCCGACCAGCATGTGCAGGTAGGTGGCCGCGGTCAGGGCGATCACGAACGAGATCGGGTGCACCAGCGCGTGCGGGACGTGCGCGGCCTCGAAGCCCGGCTCCAGCAGGTGCGCGATGGCGGGCTCCGCGACCGCGCCCAGCACCAGCGAGGAGACGGTGATGCCCAGCTGCGCGGTGGCCAGCAGGGCGGACAGGTGTTCCAGACCCCACAGCACGGTGCGGGCGCGCTTGTCGCCCCCTTGCGCGCGCGGCTCGATCTGGCTGCGCCGTACGGAGATCAGGGCGAATTCGCCGCCCACGAAGAAGGCGTTCGTCAGCAGCGTGAGGGCGCCGACGGCGAGCTGCAGGGCGGTCATCGGACGTCCTCCGGGATGCGTGCGACGCGGACCCGCTCGGCGACGTGGTGGTCGACGCTGAGTACGGTGAAGCGCCAGCCGTCGACCTCGGCGGCGTCGCCCCGGGCGGGGATCCTGCCGAGGGTGGCGGCCAGCAGCCCGGCGACGGTCTCGTACGGGCCCTCGGAGGCGGTCAGGCCGATGCCGGCGAGCTGGTCCATGCGGACGTTGCCGTCGGCCTCCCAGGACCCGTCGCCGACGGGGGCGAGGTCGGGCCGCTGCTGGGGGTCGTGCTCGTCGCGCACGTCGCCGACGACCTCCTCCACGACGTCCTCGACGGTGACGACACCGGCCGTGCCGCCGTACTCGTCGATGACGACGGCCATGGTGCGGCGGCGGCGCATCCGGTCCAGCAGCCGGTTCACGGGCAGGCTGTCGGGCACGAGCAGCGGCCCGGTGGCCAGGGCGCTCACGGGTGTGGTGGCGCGTTCCGCGGCCGGAAGGGCCAGGACGTCACGGATGTGGACGGTGCCGATGACCTCGTCGAGGCCGTCCCTGTACACGGGGAAGCGGGACAGCCCGGTGGACAGCGACAGGGCGGCGGCGTCCGCGGCGCTCGCGTGGGCCTCCAGGGCCCGTACGTCCACGCGCGGGGTCATGACGTTCTCCGCGGTCAGCTCGCTCAGGTGGAGCGTGCGGACGAAGAGCTCGGCGGAGTCGGGCTCCAGGACGCCCACGGCGGCGGAGTGGCGGGCCAGGGCCCGCAGCTCGTCCAGTGTGCGGGCGGAGGCCAGTTCCTCGGCCGGTTCCAGGCCGAACCGGCGCACCAGGCGGTTCGCGGCGCCGTTGAGGTGGTTGATCAGCGGCGAGAAGGCCGCGGTGAAGCCGCGCTGCGGCCCGGCCACCACCTTGGCGACGGCCAGCGGGCTGGAGATCGCCCAGTTCTTGGGCACCAGCTCGCCGATCACCATCAGCACCACGGTCGAGACGACGACACCCAGGACGGTCGCCGTCATGGACGCGGCGCCCTCGGGCAGGCCGGCGGCCTCGATCGGGCCGCTCAGCAGCACCGCCAGGGACGGTTCGGCGAGCATGCCGATGACCAGCGAGCTCACCGTGATGCCCAGCTGCGCGCCGGACAGCTGCAGCGTCAGCCGCCGCACGGCCTTGAGGGCGCCGTCCGCGCCGCGCTCACCGGCGGCGGCGGAACGTTCCAGCTCACCGCGCTCCACCGTGGTCAGGGAGAACTCCGCCGCGACGAACACCGCACAGGCCAGGGTCAGCAGCAGGGCCAGCAGGAGGAGCAGCACTTCGGTCACCGTGTCACCCCCGTTCCCACGCCTCGGCGGGCCTGACGGGGTATGACACGGTCGGTACTCGGGGGATGGTCCATCGCGGGAACCGCGGCTCCTTCTTCGTGCTCGGTACGACGGGTTCCCCCCATGGTAAAGGAAGCGCAAAAGCCACGGTCGACGGACGGACCCCTGGTCACCGCCCACCCTTCCCCCTCACGACCGGCCGGAGACCGCTCGGCCATCAGGGCGTCTTGGGAACTTCTTTACCTGACGTGGTAGTTCTGCGGGTGGCCCGCAGGGGCCGGCGGCCGGCGGCACGGCCCGATGCACCGCGGGCCGCATCCCGCCCGTCTGCGGCCACTGCCACCGTACGACCTCATGTCGCGCACCTCCCCCGAGCGGCGCCGCCGCCGGGCCGCCGCCCCGACCATCCGTGGAGTCACCCCCCGATGTCCTGGTTCGAAGCCGCCGTCCTCGGCCTGCTGCAGGGGCTCACCGAGTTCCTGCCCGTGTCCTCCAGCGCGCACCTGCGCGTGTTCTCCGCCCTGGCCGGCTGGAAGGACCCGGGGTCCGCCTTCACGGCCGTGACGCAGCTGGGCACCGAGACGGCCGTGCTGATCTACTTCCGCCGCGACATCGTCTCGATCGTCAAGGCCTGGACGACGTCCCTCTTCGTGCCCGACCGGCGCAAGGACCCGAACGCCCGCATGGGCTGGTTCGTCATCATCGGGACGATCCCCATCGCGGTCCTCGGCGCGGTGTTCCAGCACAGCATCGAGACGTCACTGCGCGATCTGCGGATCACCGGCACCGTGCTGATCCTCTTCGGGCTGGTCCTCGCCGTGGCCGACCGCAGCCGGGCGATCCGCAACGCCAAGCCCATCACCGAGCTGACGCTCCCCCACGCCCTCGGCTACGGCTTCGCCCAGTCCCTCGCCCTCATCCCCGGCGTCTCCCGCTCCGGCGGCACCATCAGCGCGGGGCTCTTCCTCGGCTACAGCCGTGAGGCGGCGGCCCGTTACTCGTTCCTGCTGGCCATCCCCGCCGTGCTCGCCTCCGGCACCCTGGAGCTGTTCAAGATCGGCGACGGCGCCGCCCCCGCCTGGGGGCCGACGCTGCTCGCCACCGGGATCGCCTTCGTCGTGGGCTACGCGGCCATCGCCTGGTTCCTCAAGTACGTCTCCACGCACAGTTTCACGCCGTTCGTGGTCTACCGCGTGCTCCTCGGCGTACTGATCATCGGACTGGTCGCCGCCGGTGCGGTCGCACCGGGCGCGGGAGACGTGGGCTGACCGGCCCGCCCGGTCCGCGCCCCGTCTCCCGGCTCAGTCCTCGTCGTCCGAGTCGTCGTCGCCCTGGTCGTCGCCCTGGTCGTCGTGGCCGGCCGACGGCGCGCCGGCGCCGGGCGCGGGCCCGGTCCCCTGGGTCGGCGTCGCGCTCGGACCGGTGGTGGGGGTCTTCGCGGAGCTGCTCTCCGGTGAGAACAGGAGCATGCCGAGGAGCACCGCAACCGCGAAGGCCACCACCCCGGCGATGGCGCTCGCGACGCGGGGCCGGTAGCGGATGAACTCGCCGGGGCTGCGTCGCTGCGCCGGAGCCGCCCGCCGCCTCGACGCCGGCCCCGACCGCGCGGAGCGGGTCGCCGTCGGCCGCACCTGCGCCGCGGTACCGGCCTCGTGGCCCGCGACGTTCGGGGCGTCGTGCGACGGCACGGTGGCGGGCAGGGACACCGGGTGCGCGCGCCACGCGTCGGCGCGGAACCAGTCGGCCACGTCCTGGGCCGTCGGCCGGTCCTCCGGCTGCTTGGCGAGGAGCCCGAGCAGGTACCCCTCGAAGGCGGCGGGCAGGTCGGCGCCCAGCTGGGAGGGCGGCACGGGCGCGCTGTCGATGTGCTGGTAGAGCAGGGCCGTGGCGCTGTCGCCCTGGAACGGCGTACGGCCCGTCAGCAGCTGGTACAGGACGCACCCGAGGGCGTAGACGTCGGAGGCCGGCCCCGCGGTCCGGCCCAGTGCCCGTTCGGGGGCGAGGTAGAGGCTGGTGCCGACGATCTGTCCGGTCATGGTGAGCGCGGCGGCCGGATCGTCGACGAAGCGGGCGATCCCGAAGTCACCGATCTTGAGCGATCCGGCGGCGTCGAGCATCAGGTTGCCGGGCTTGATGTCGCGGTGGACGATGCCCTGCTGGTGGGCGGCCGCCAGGCCCGCGGCCGCCTGCGCGGCGACGACCGCGACGTGTTCGGCGCCGAGCACGTGCCCCGCCTCCAGCAGCTGGCCCAGGCTGTCGCCCTCGACCAGTTCCATGACGAGGAAGAACCGTCCGTCCCAGGAACCGAAGTCGAAGACCGCCACGACGTGCGGGTGACCCAGGCGCGCCGCCGTCTGCGCCTCCAGCCGGAACCGCGCGGCCGCCGAGGCGTCGGAACCGTCGCCCAGCAGGAGCTTCACGGCGACGGGACGTCCCAGCACCTCGTCGGTCGCCCGCCACACCTCGCCCATGCCACCGCGGCCGATGGGCGCGTCCAAGCGATACCGATCCGCCACCAGCACGTCGTACGACCTCGATCCCGCGAGCCAAACCAGACCCTGCTTAAGGTACTTCACCCGCGCACCCGCGGTGACCTGCGGCCGCAACCGCCGGGGGACTCACGCCTCGCCGAGGAACCCCGGGTCCGCCGGGCCCGTCCGCCGGGCGAAGTCGGCTGCGAAGGCGAGGACTTGGCGCATCGGGACCGCCTGCCGGGTGGTCGCCGCGAGATCGGCGTGGGCCTCCTCGGACCACAGGAACGGGTACACCGCGATCCCCTGCGCGGGGGTGAGGGCAGCGGCCTCCTCGCGCCACCCAGGCCAGCGCAGCCCGTCGTAGAACGTCTCCAGCCGTCCCGAGAGCAGCCAGGCGACCCAACCGGAGTAGCCCGTCTCCATCGCCTCCCAGGCGAGGGTGTCGGGCGCGAAGTAGGTCATCTGGCCCGGCATTCCCGGGCGGCCGGCGGCCGCGGGAGCGTGGCCGTTGAGCGCGAAGACCCCGCCCACCGCGTCGTGGCCGACGACGAGACCGGTGCCGGGATGCCAGGCCGGGTCGAGGACCGCGGGGAAGCGGTTGACCTGCCCCAGGCTCGGCAGGCCTCCGCCGGCGGCCGGGCCGCCGCCGAACACCCGTACCCACCCGTCGTCCAGCAGCACCCCGCCGGTGTTCAGCACCAGGGCGCCCAGCGCCGACCGCGCGGTGACCTGCAACTGCAGCAGGCACCGCATCCCTTCGTCACGATCGCCGGGCAGCACCCGGGCGGCCACGGGGCCACCGGTGAGCATGGCCTCCAGCTCCGGCCACGCCGGGTTGTCCACGTCGGTCAATTCGTCGATCTGCCGCACCCGGGGATGATCGCAGCCCGATGCCCGCCCGCCGGGGGCGGGGTGGGCGCCGGGGTGAACACGGTCCTCGCATGGCGGCGCCTGCTCGGAGGCGTCCTCCTCCTCGCCGCCGTCGTCACGGCGGTGCACGGCTTCGGCACCTCGCAGGCCGGTGGCGCGGCCGGAACGGTCGTGGTCACCGTGGTCCTGGCGGGCTCCGGTGCCCACCTCGTCCGTACCGCGGCCCCCGGCCGGCGCTGAGCCGGAACGGCGGCCCGGCTCAGCGCCGGTCGTCCCAGGCCGCGTTGTGCAGGAAGTAGGTGTCGTAGCGTTCCTGCACCTCCAGCAGGCTCTCCGGGGTGACCTCGCCCAGGGCGATGCGCTGCAAGTGGCGGAAGTACTCGAAGCGTTCGACGCCCGGGGTGATGACGATGAGCATGTCGGCGTCGCACCCGGGCGCCGCGGCGAAGGCGTGCGGGCGGCCGGGCGGGACGACGACCAGGTCGCCGGCGCCGGCGGTGACGACCTCGTCCCCGGACAGGAACCGGGCCTCGCCGTCGAGCATGTAGAACATCTCGGCCGACCGGTCGTGCCGGTGCGGGCGGGCACCGTCGGCGCCCCCGGTCAGGGTCACGCGCTGGGTGGAGAGCGCGCCTCCCGTCGCGCTGCTGTCGGCCAGCAACCGGACGGTGGTGGGGGCGCGGCCGATGACCTCGGCCTCGGTGGAGCGGACGATCACGGAGGCGTCGAAGTCGGGCACGATCAATGACATTGCGAACTCCTTGTCCGGGTGGTGACGGTCTTCGGGAACTGCCGGGTCACACGGCGAAGAGCAGGGCGGCGCTGACGAGGACGACGACCGCGGTGGCGAAGTGGATGCCGAAGGCCACCGCCTTGGTGCCTCCGTGCCGCAGGACTATCAAGGTGTCGCCAAGCGGGGCGAGCGCCACGACCAGCATGAACCAGGCCTCGGCGCGGGCACCGGCGAAGGCGAGCAGGGCCAGGCCCATCACCCCGAAGGTGGCGTCCCGCAGGCCCTTGACGGTGAGGTAGGCGGCGGCCCCGTCCCCTTCGGCGGGCACGCCGTACCCGGCGGCCGCGGGGCGGGGCTGGAGCAGGAACCGGGCTCCGATGAAGAGCACCAGGAGGTCGAGCACGACGGCCAGGGTGTACGCGGTGGTGGTCACGTCCACATCTCCTTGCTAGCAGTGCTAGGGACAAGAGCGAAGCTAGCAGAGCATCGACAGAAGGTCTAGCAGTGCTAGAATTCCTGCCATGACGATCCGGACGCGCCGGGAGCGCGAGCGAGCCGAGCGCGAGCAGCTGATCATCACGGCCGCGCGGGAACTGGCCGAGGCCGAGGGCTGGGACGCGGTCACCACGCGGCGGCTGGCGGCGGAGATCGAGTACAGCCAGCCCGTCCTGTACAGCCACTTCAAGGGCAAGGACGCGATCATGGCCGCCGTGGCGGTGCAGGGGTTCGCGGAGCTGGCCGCCGAACTGCGGGAGGCGCGCACCGCGGTGGCGGGCCCGCGGGAGACCCTCGCCGCGGTGGGCGAGGCGTACACGGCGTTCGCGCGGCGGCGGCCGGCCCTCTACGACGCGATGTTCACCCACCACGTCGGCCTGCCGTTCGCCACGCCCGAGGCCCCGGCGGCCCTGCGCGAGGCGTTCGGCGAACTGCTGCGGGCCGTGGAGCCGGTCGCGGGCGCCGGCGACGCGCCGGACCTCCTCACCGAGACCTACTGGGCGTCCCTGCACGGCCTGGTCACCCTCATGCGCAGCGGCCGGCTGCCGGAAGGGGCGCACGAGCGCCGCCTCGCCCTGCTGAACGGGCGCTTCACGAAAGGCGGTTGAAGCACGGCAGCGGCGGCGCACGCCGCACCCCCACGCCCGGCTCCGCTCAGGGGACGAGGACGGTGAGCGAGGTGGCGGTGACGGCGAACCCCAGCTGCTCGTACAGGCGGCGAGCGGGATTGCCGTCGCTCACCGCCAGGGCGATCCTCGGGAGACCGCCGGCCGCCGCGTCCGCCAGCACCCGGCGCAGCAGCCGGGAACCGAGGCCAGCGTGACGGGGATCCGGCTGCCGGAAGACCGTCGCGACCCACGGGAGGCCGTCCCGGTCCGTCACCACGACCCCCGCGACGACGTGGCCGTCCCCGTCGACGGCCAGGGTGCTGCACGGCAGGACCGGCCCGAGCACTGCGCCCGACAGCACCGGGGCCAGCTGGGCGTCGAGGGCCTCCTCGTCACTTCCCTGATGGTGGTCGGGATGGCCCGGCCCGAAGGCGGCACGCCACGCGGGGAACAGCTCGTGTGCCTCGCGGTCGCAGGGTACGGCGCGCAGTCCGTCCGGCAGGGGCGCCGGGGCCCACTCGCGCGGCGGGGGGTCGGCGACGAGGTCCCGCTCCATGGTGTGCGCGTGCCGGAGGACCCGGGCACCGTGCCGGACGAGCTGCTCCCCGAGTTCGACGGAACCCGACACGGCCCAGCCCGGCATGCCCGCGAGCACGGCCGGTACGGGGTCCGGTCCCACCGCCTGCGCGAGGTCGGCCCAGGGCCGGCCGTCCCGGACCCCCTCGACGTACGTCAGTTCCGGCAGTCCCCCCGGGCCGCGCAGGACCAGGCGCTCCTCTTCGTGCACGGCCACTCAGTACCCGCCCACCGGCATCGGCATCGCTCTCATGCGGCCCATGCTGCGGGCCGCCCGCCGGTGCGGGCAACCGATTTGCGGCCGGGGGACGCCCCGCCGCACCGGCACACCGGCGCGGCGGACCCTCAGACCTGCGGTGCCGGGTACGTCGGGTACTCGACCTCGGACACGTGCTGCACGACACGGATGACCTGGCACGAGTAGCCGAACTCGTTGTCGTACCAGAGGTAGAGGATGGCGTTGTCGCCGTCGACCTTGGTGGCGCCGGCGTCGACGATCGAGGCGTGCCGCGAGCCGATGAAGTCGCTGGAGACGGCGTCGGGGGCGCTGATGAAGTCGATCTGGCGCTTGAGCGGCGAGGTCAGCGACACCTCGCGGAGGTGGTCGAGGACCTCCTCGCGGGTGGTCTCCCGGGCGAGCTGCAGGCTGAGGATCGCGATCGAGACGTCCGGCACCGGTACGCGGATGGAGCTGCCGGTGATCCTGGCCTTGAGGTCGGGCAGCGCCTTGGCGACGGCCGAGGCGGCACCGGTCTCGGTGATGACCATGTTGAGCGGCGCCGAACGGCCGCGGCGGTCGGAGCTGTGGTAGTTGTCCAGCAGGTTCTGGTCGTTGGTGAACGAGTGGACCGTCTCGACGTGGCCGCGCAGGACGCCGTACTCGTCCGCCATCGCCTTCAGCGGGGGCACGATCGCGTTGGTGGTGCAGGAGGCGCAGGACAGGATCCGCTCGTCCGGCTTGATCATGTCGTGGTTGACGCCGTGGACGACGTTGGGGACGTCGCCCTTGCCCGGCGCGGTCAGGACGACCTTGTCGACGCCGGGGCGCAGGTGCTGCGAAAGGCCTTCGCGGTCACGCCACTTGCCGGTGTTGTCGATGAGGATGGCGTCCTTGATGCCGTACGCGGTGTAGTCCAGCGACGTCGGGTCGTCGGCGTGGATCACCTTGATGGCGTTGCCGTTGGCGACGATCGTGCTGTTCGCCTCGTCGACGGTGATCGTGCCCTGGAACTGGCCGTGGATGGAGTCGCGGCGCAGCAGCGAGGCGCGCTTGACGAGGTCTTCGCCCGCTCGGCCGGCCCCCTTGCGGACGACGATGGCGCGCAGCCGCAGGCCGTTGCCGGAACCGGCCTTCTCGATCAGCAGCCGGGCGAGGAGGCGGCCGATGCGGCCGAAGCCGTAGAGGACGACGTCGCGCGGCTCACGGCGCTCGATCTTGTTGGCACCCGTGGCGCCCGCGACGGCCCCCGCGGTGAACTCGGCCACCGACAGCCCGCGGTCGTCGGCCCGGTACGTCGCGGCGAGCATGCCGAGGTCGATCTGGGACGGGCCGAGGTCGAGCGTGGTGAGTGCGTGCAGGAACGGCAGCGTCTCGGTGACCGAGAGCTCCTCGCCGGCGATCTGCCGGACGAAGCGGTGGGCCTTGAGGATGCTGATCACCGACTTGTTCACCAAGGAGCGGCTGTGCAGCAGGACGGTCACGTCCCGCTCCCTGTGCAGCTTCCCGATGATCGGAATCATCGATTCCGCGATCTCCTCGCGGTGCTTCCAGTCGGTGAACGGGTCCTCGTTGACAGTCACAGGCTTATCTTTCGAGCTAGGCGGTGCTCATATGTTAACCACACCGCCATCTCGCTCTTGCCGCGGGTCCCACCGGGTGACGTCAGGAGACGGCGACGACCCCCACCGCCGCCGAGCCGGTCTCCGCGCGCAGGAGGACGTCGAAGAGGTACCGGTCACCGTCGCGCGGCGCCACGACCGCCCGCGCCCCGGTCGGCAGCGCCCGGGACACGGCCTCGTGCCGCTCCCCCGGCGCCGACCCGCTGACCGCCACGAGCCGCACCGAGGTGCTGCCGATGTTCTCGAACGTCACGGAACGGGTCCTGGGACAGGGGCCGTCGTGCTCACCGGTGCAGTGGAAGCGGACGTCGCCGAGGTCCACCAGCCCGCACGAGACGTCGGTGGCGAAGGCGAAGTGCGAGGAGCAGACGGCCCCCACCCGCAGGTCCTCCGCGGGGGCCTCGGCGGCCGTGCCACCGGGGCGGGGCGCATCCGCGCAGGAGACGGCGGACAGACCGAGTGCGGCGGTGGCGAGTGCTGCGGGCAGGAGTGCGGTGCGCACCTGTGGCTCCAGAAGTGGTGCAGTCGGTGAGTCCCGCTCACCGGGGTGCCGGCCCGCGCCGGACCGGCGCGGGCGAAGGACGGGGAAGGGCAGGGCAGGGGTCACGGAACAGGGGGCCCGGACGCGGGTGGGGCCCGGAAGCCGTGGCTCACGGGCCCCACCCTCAGCGCGTCGGAACGGGCGCCGGCGACCGGTTCAGCGGTCGTTGTGCGCGGGACGCTCCGTGGCGATGACGTCGCCCGCGTACACCAGGGCGACCCGGTGGTTGTACTGGATCGTGTACATCTTCTTGGCGCCGAAGACGACCTTGCCGTCACCCTTGAAGTAGTCGTCGGTCAGGGCGGGCGGCGTGGTGGCGACGTACGCCTGGCCGGACGGGATGCTGTACATGCTCAGCGGGGCCTGGGTGGAGGGGCCGTACCCGGCCGGGTACTCCGAGGCGTCCGGGTAGCTGGAGCCGTACACCTTGCCGGGCGGCGTGGCGGGCGTCACACCGGCCTTGACGATGGTGTAACCGCCGCGCGCCGGGATGGTGTTGGCGCCGTACGGGTTGTGGAACCACACCTTCGCGCCGCTGAACCAGATCGCGGTCCAGGGGCCCTCCTTGCCGGCGACGACGAACTGCTGGCCGGCCTGCACGGTGTTGCCCCAGTCGTTGATCCGGTCGGTGCCGGCGGCACCGGAGTGGATCGCCGGGTCCCCGAAGAGGGGCGCGGTGCTGCTGGGGGCGGTGCGCACGAACAGCGTGTTCGACGCCTGCGTCACCTCGGTGCACTCGGGGGTGGCACCGCTCGGGTCGTCGGACGGGCAGATCTGGGCGGTCTGCTGGTTCCGCTCGAAGCCGGGGGCGATGGTCACCACCGAGCCGATGTCACCGACCCCGTGCTTGCCCGTGACGGGCGCGCCGAGCAGGGCCATGAAGTGCTCCCAGTCCCAGGCGGTGCCCGGGTCCCAGTGCATGCCGGAGACCGACCCGGAGTTCGGGCCGGCAACGTTGTCATGGCCCACGATGTGCTGCCGGTCGAGCGGGACGCCAAAGCGCCCGGCCAGGTACTTCACCAGCTCCGCCGTGGCCTCGTACTGCGCCTCGGTGTACCAGTCGGCCCCGTGCGCGGCGAAGCCCTCGTGCTCGATGCCGATGGAGTGCATGTTCGTGGAGTAGTTGCCCGCGTGGAAGGAGATGTCCTTCGTGGGCATCATCTGCGTCACCGCGCCGTCCGACGACCGCATCACGTAGTGCGAGGCGGTCGTGCTGCCCGGGGCCTGGAAGGTGGCGATGGCGGACTCGTACGAGCCCTCGGTGTCGTGGATGACGATGGTGTCGATCCGGATCCCGTTGGCGGGCCGGCTGGACACCTGGCCGTTGGTCGACGCCGCCGGCACGAAGGTGCAGTCCACGGTGGTGGGGCATTCGACGTCGGCGGTCGCCGCGGCCTTCAGGTGCAGCTTCGCCAGCTGGGCCCTGGCGGGCTCGACCTGCGGCACGGCGGCCAGGCTGACCCGCTGGCCGTCCGTCGTGGTACGGCCGGCGCCCTTGGCCAGGGTGGCGAAGACACGGTCGGCGAACGCCTGGGCGCCCTGCCGCTGCGAGGCCTGGCTGTAACGGGCCACGGCCCCGTACCAGTCGCCGGGTTCGGCGGAGGCGGTTCCGGCCGTGGCCTTCTGGTACGACGCGAGGAGCGCCGCGCCGCCGCGGATGTTGGCCGCCGGGTCGTTCCTCAGCTCCCGCGCCGACAGGCCGGTGAGCTTCGCCGCGGCCTGGAGGGTGTGCAGGGCCGGGTCGGCGACGAAGGACGCGAGGTCGCTGCGGCCGACCGCTCCGGCGTCACCACCGGCCACCATCTCCGCCGTCACGTCGGTGAGGTGCATCGGACCGTAGCCACCGCTCGCGCTGTGCGCGCCCGCGTGCCCGTCCCACGCCGACTCCTGGTACGCCACGGCCAGCAGCACCTGCTCCGGCAGGTGGTACTCGTCGGCCGCCGCGGCGAAGTCGCGCTGCCGGGCGGTGTCCGCCGGCGCGGCACCGGTCGCCTGCGCCGTCAGCGGCACGGCCACCGAGCCCGCGATCACCAGCGCGCCGAGCGCGGCCAGCAGGCCGGGCCTGCGCCGCCTGGCGTGCCGGCGTATGGATGTTTCTGATGTCATGAACGATCCCAAATCTTGAACGTATGAGGCCGATTCCCCTGGCCGGACGTCGATGTGACGCTCCATCGGCCCCTGGAAGGCTCGCGGATTCTACTCACGCCGAATCCCCGGAAAGTGAGGCACCGTCACTATCGAGCCACCGTCGCGCGGTTCGCCGGCGGCGGCCCGGATCCTTCGGACGGCGAGCGGGAAGAGCGCGGGGGTCCATCAGGCGAATTCCCGGCATCCGCCGCAACTCCCGCACCCGCGAGGGGGTACCGGGAGGCGATGAAGGGCGGGGACCGCACCGGCGGTCGAACTCGGCCGGTGCATCGCAGTCGCACGACCTCCCGGTGCGTCACCGCCCCGACGGTGGAAGCTCACGAAGATCCCTCTTCTTGTCCGGACGGGCGCGCACGCGAGAGCCGCAGACCCCGGGCCAATAGCTTGCTGCGTCAAGGAGTAGATCAGGAAAGTGCTGCACCATGCAAGTAACTGCGACACATAATGGTGCCAACCAGATCATTTGCGACGCCGGGTCTCGACATGTGGCCCCGGCACCCTCGTGCGTCACCGTCTTGACAGGTGACTTTTTTCTGTGCGAAAGTCATCACCACTTCAATAGGTGATCAGATCGGTCATCGCGTCCCCGGAACCGAGGAGAGGCCGCGTGAGCCAGGCTGTGGAATACGACTACGTCGTGGTGGGCGCGGGAACGGCCGGCAGTGTGCTGGCTTCGCGCCTGTCCGACGACGGCGGCGCCCGCGTCCTCCTGCTGGAGGCGGGCGGCCCCGACGTCCCGGAGGCGATGCCGGTTCCCCCCGCGTGGCCGCGGTTGCTGGGCACGTCGTCCGACTGGGGCGACCGCACGACCGAGCAGGCCTCCACCGGCACGTCCGTGGCGCTCGCCCGGGGCAGGGGGCTCGGCGGGTCGTCGGCGATCAACGCCATGGTCTTCACCCGCGGGCACCGCAGCGCCTATGACGCCTGGGCCGCCGGCGGCGCGAAGGGGTGGGGCTTCGACGCCCTCCTGCCGTACCTCATGCGCAGCGAGCGCGCGGAGGGCCGCGACCCCCGCACGCGCGGACAGCACGGGCCGCTGGCCGTGGCCCCCGCACGCGAGCCGAACCCGGTGCTGGAGGCTTGTCTGGAAGCGGCCGTGGAAGCGGGCCACCGCAGGGCGGCCGACATCAGCTCCGGGCTGGAGGAGGGATTCGGCTGGCCGGACCTGAACATCGTCGACGGCCGGCGTCAGAGCGCCGCCGACGCCTACCTCACCCCCGCGTCGGGACGGGCCGGCCTGCGCGTGGTGACCGGTGCGCTCGTCCACCGCGTCCTGCTGGACGGCGGCCGCTGCACCGGGGTGGCGTACACGGCCGGAGGAGAGGCCGGAGGGGAGGAGGTCACCGCCCGCGCCACCCGCGAGGTGATCCTCACGGCCGGCGCCATCGGCACCCCGCACCTGCTCATGCTCTCGGGCATCGGCCCCGGCCGGCACCTGCGGGAGTCGGGTGTCGAGGTCGTCCACGACCTGCCCGGCGTCGGGAGCGGCCTGCAGGACCATGTGATGGCCGGTCTGGTCTACTCCGCCGCCCGCCCGGTCCCCGCCGCGCGGAACAACCACGGGGAGGCCCTGGGCCTGCTGCGCAGCACGCCCTCCGCCGACGCCCCCGACCTGCAGATCATCTTCGTCGACGTCCCGAGCCATGCGCCCGCCCTCGCGGGGCCGCGTGAGGGCTACACGATCCGCGTCTCGCTGATGCGCCCGCACAGCCGCGGCACGGTGCGGCTCGCCTCATCCTCGCCGGGGACCGCCCCGCTGATCGACCCGGACTACTACGCCGACCCCCGTGACCTGCGGGCCATGGTCGCCGGCATCCGCGCGGCACGCGAGATCGGCCGGGCCAGGGCGCTCGACGGCTGGCGCGGCGAGGAGGTGCTGCCCGGCGTGGACGTCGACGACGACGCGGCGGTCGCCGCCTACCTCCGCAAGGGCCTGGCATCCTACTTCCACCCGGTCGGCACGTGCAGGCTCGGCACCGACGAGGGCGCCGTGGTGGACGAGGAGCTCAGGGTCCGCGGCATCGACGGGCTGCGCGTCGCCGACGCCTCGGTGATGCCGTCGATCGTCTCGGGGAACACCAACGCGACGGTCTACGCCATCGCCGAGCGGGCCGCCGAGTTCGTCTCCCGGAAGGGGGCGTGACGACCGTGGCCGACCAGGAGAACCAGCCGGAGCGCGGGGCCCCCGTGGCGCGCCGCACCATGCTCGGCATGCTCGGCGCCGGGGTCGCCGGCGTCGCCGCCGCACCCTGGCTGCAGCGCGGCTGGGAGAACTTCCTCGGCGCGGCCTCCCAGGCCGACCCCACCGGGCTCACCGGGGTGCTCCCCAACCCGGGCGGCTTCCGCTACTACAGCGTCGTCGGCTCGGTGCCCCGCAAGGACGAGCGGACCTACCGGCTGAAGGTCAACGGTCTCGTCGACCGTCCGCGGACGTACACCCTCGACGACCTCCGCGCGCTCCCGCAGCAGCGGATCGTGCGCGACGTGCAGTGCACCGACGGCTGGCGGGTGGCGGACACCCCCTTCGAGGGCGTGCCGCTGTCGGACCTGCTGGACGCGGCAGGGGTGCGCCCCGAGGGCAAGGCGATCCACTTCACGTGCTTCGACGGCGTCTACACCGAGAGCCTGACCCTCACCCAGGCGCGCCGCCCCGACATGCTGGTCGCCCTGAAGATGCAGGACAAGCCCGTCAGCCACGAGCACGGCGGCCCCGTCCGGCTCTACGCGGCGCCGATGTACTTCTACAAGTCGGCCAAGTGGCTGTCCGGAATCACCGTGACCGACGAGGTCATCCCCGGCTACTGGGAGGAGTACGGCTATGACGTCGACGGCTGGCTCGACGGCGCCGACCGGCGTGGCGACGCGCAGGCCGCCTGAACGCTCCGGGCGCGTACTGCGGTTCACCAGGGCCGAGCGCTGGGTGCACCGCGGCACCGGTCTGCTGATGCTGGTGTGCCTGGTGACCGCGGCCTGCCTCTACCTGGGGCCGCTGGCCCAGCTCGTCGGCCGCCGCCACCTGCTCGCGACGGTCCACGAATGGTCGGGGATCGGGCTGCCGCTGCCCTTCCTGCTCGGACTCGCCTCCCCCGCCTTCCGTGCGGACCTGCGCAGGCTGAACCGCTTCGCCCCGTACGACAAGCGCTGGCTGCGGGCCGCGCGCCGGCGGCTGACCTCGCCGGACATGCGTCCCGCCGGCAAGTTCAACGCCGGTCAGAAGCTCTACGCGGGCTGGCTCGCCGGGGTCGTGCTGGTCATGACGGCCACCGGGCTGCTGATGTGGTTCACGGGCCTGCTGCCGGCGGTCTCCCGCACCAGCGCGATCTTCGTGCACGACCTCCTGGCCTGGGCCATCGCCCTGGTGCTGATCGGGCACATCCGCAAGGCGTTCCAGGACCCCGAGGCGCGGCTCGGGATGCGCACCGGGTACGTCTCCCTGGGCTGGGCGCGGCGATGGCACGCCCACTGGCTCGACGAGGACCGGCCGGCGGCCAAGGACACACCGGAGCGCTGAACGTCGCCCCGCCGCACCTGCGCAAGCGCCCGGGTGGCCGGGCCCCGCAGAACGGGGCCCGGCCACCCGGGCGTACCGACGGGCACCCGCTCCGCGCGGCGGCGTGCTACGCGGACACGGCCGTCCGCGGCGTGGCCGCCTTCTTGCGCGCGCGGTACGCCGCCGCCTTCACGCGGTTGCCACAGGGGTCCATGGCGCACCACTCGCGACGGCTGCCGTGCGAGCGGTCGAGGTAGATCTGCGTGCACTCCGGCCTGCTGCACTCCTTGACCAGCTCCGCGTCCGGGCCGCTGAGGAGCCGCACGGCCTCCCGGGCCAGCGAGGACAGGGCCTGCTGCGGTGTCGCCTCGACCCTGCGCCCGTCCCTGGTGAGCTGCGGGACGGCGGACGGCCTGCGTGCCGCCGCGTTGAGGAGCGCGAGCGCGTCGGTGTCGTAGTCCTCCTTGTTCAGCGCGGACCTGACGAGCGAGAAGACCGCCTCCCGCAGGGAGACCGCCTCCGCCACGTCGGACGGCTGCGAGAGGACGTCCCCGTCGACGAGCCCCGACTCGCGGAACCAGGCGTCGAGGCTCTCGGGCGTGGTGAGCATCTCCTGGGGGTCCGGGTTGCGACGGCGCCTCAGGGTTCCCACGAAGTCCAGCACGGGCATGCCGCACTTGAACACATGCATCATGTCACCATTTTGACAGGTGACGAACAAGAGGGCAAGACACCGTCCCGACGGCGGCACATCTTTTCCGCGCCCCGCAGCCCGCCGGCGTGCCGGCCTCGACGGCGAACAGGCAGAGGTCAGACGGAGGCGCCCTGGTCGGTCGCCACCCGGCCCAGCGCGATGGTCAGCGCGGCGAGGTCCTGGTCGGCGAAGGGCTCGACGAGGTGGCGTCGCACGCTGGCGAGGTGCGTCGGCCAGGCCTGCTCCAGGCGCTCGAGCCCGGCGTCCGTCAGCACGGCGTTCCAACCACGGCCGTCCTCGGCGCACTTGACGCGTTCCACCCAGCCGTGCTTCTCGAGCCGGATGACGACGCGGGTCATCCCGCTGAGGGAGAGGCTGCAGGCGGCGGCGAGCTCGCTCATCCGCATCGCGCGCCCCGGGGTCTCGGACAGGTGCCTCAGCGGCGTGTACTCGGAGAGCGGCAGCCCCGCCCCCTCGACCATGTCGGCGTCGACGGCACGCGGGAGCTCCAGGAGCACCCGGCCCAGCGCGCGCACGAAAGCCTCCTCGCTCGCGCTGAGGGGCTGCAACTGCTGCTTCGTGGACGCCATCCCCCCACTTTAGCTTCTTGACGGGTCAATGAGGCCTCAATGATCGGCACTCCGGCGAGAACCGGTGCGAGCACATGCCTTTGACAGTTGTCGACCGGTCGTCTAGCTTCGAATAGGCGACCGGTCAGTTAGTGATTCCGGTTCGCCCATCCCCCCATCGCAAAGCAACGAAAAGAAGCGGAGAGCCTCCTGTGGCCACCCCCGTCAAGCTCGCCATCGTCTACTACTCGTCGACCGGCACCATCACCGAGATCGCCAGGGAACTGCACGACGCCGCCGTCAAGGCCGGCGCCGAGGTGCGCCTGGTGAAGACGGCCGAACTCGCCCCGCAGGCCGCCATCGAGAGCAACCCGGCCTGGGCCGCCCACCACGCGGCGAACACACACGTCCCGCACGCCACACCCGAGGACATCGAGTGGGCCGACGCCGTGATCTTCGGCACCCCCACCCGCTTCGGCAACGTCTCGGCGCAGCTCAAGCAGTTCATCGACACGCTCGGCGGGCTGTGGGCCGAGGGCAAGCTGATCGACAAGGTCTACAGCGCCTTCGTCTCCAGCGCCACCGCGCACGCGGGCCAGGAGGCCACGCTGCTGGCGCTCTACACCTCGATCCACCACTTCGGCGGCATCACCGTCACCCCGGGCTTCACCCAGCCCTCCAAGTTCGTCGACGGCAACCCCTACGGCACCTCCCACGTGGACGGCCAGGGCAACAACCCCGTGGACGAGGTCACCCGCACCGCCGCCCGCGTCCAGGCCGAGCGCGTCGTGCGCGTCGCCGCGCAGCTCAAGGCGGCCTGACACCTCCCGGCACCCCGCCGGCAGCGGCGCCGCGCGGCCTGCCCCCTCACCGGGGAAACCGCGCGGCGCCGCTCCCCCACATCCTCACCGAACCCACGAACAGGGAGATGCGGAAACATGCGCGTCGAGATCTGGACCGACATCGCCTGCCCCTGGTGCTACGCCGGGAAGGCCCGTTTCGAGCGGGCGCTCGCCGGCTTCGAGCACCGTGACGGCGTCGAGGTGGTGCACCGGTCGTTCGAACTCAACCCGGACGCCAGGAACGGCACGACACCGATCATCGACGCCGTGGCCGCGCAGTACGGGCGCACCCGCGAGCAGCAGGTCGCGCGGGAGGAGCACGCCGCTGCCGAGGCGCGCACCGAAGGGCTGGACTTCCGGATCGGCGGCCGCGTCCACGGCAACACCTTCGACGTCCACCGCCTCCTGCACTTCGCCAAGGAGCACGGCGTCCAGCAGGAGCTCCTGGACCTCGCCTTCCGGGTGAACTTCGCGGACGAGCGTTCCGTCTACGACACGGAGACCCTGCTGGACCTGGCGGCCGAGGCGGGACTGGACCGGGCGCAGGCACGCGCCGTCCTGGCCGACCCCGACGCGTACGCGCAGCAGGTGCGGGCCGACGAGCGGATGGCCGCTGAACTCGGCGCCGGCGGCGTGCCGTTCTTCGTGCTGAACCAGAAGTACGGCGTGAGCGGACTGCAGCCCGTCGAGCTGTTCACCCGCGCCCTGGAGCAGGCGTGGGAGGACCATGCGGGGGCCCGGGCCTGACGCCCGGCCCCGGGAGGCTCCCGCAGTACCCCTCTGCGGCGCGTACTCCCATGGTGGGCGCCGTGGGGTGAGGGAGGGGAACGCGCACATGACCAGGGACAACGCCCGGAACGCCGCGCTCGGGAAGTTCCTCCGCTCACGCCGCGCGAAGATCTCCCCCGCTCAGGTCGGCCCGGTCCCCGGGCCGACCGTCCGCCGGGTGCCCGGTCCGCGCGGTACGGAGATCGCCCGGCTCGCGGGGGTCAGCGTCGACTACTGCGTACGTCCGGAAAAGTACGCCCGGAGGGCGGGCACCACGTCAACGTGTCCGGGACCGTCCTCGTGGCCATCGCCCGCGCCCTGCGCCTGACGACGAACGGGACCATCCGTTCGCCGTGGCCAGGCCGGCCCCGCACGGCGCCCCGTCCGCTGCCGCCGCAACGGGTGCGTCCGGCCTGGCCTTGCTCCGCCTCTGGAGACGATCACCGAGCGCGCCGCGCTGGTGACAGGGCGCCGCGCGGACCCCCTGGCCGCCAACCGGCTCGCCCACACGCTCCAGCCCGACTTCGACGCCCCCCAGCGGCAGCCGAACACGGCCCGCATCCTCGGCGTCTGCACCGCGGAGCCCGCGACCACCTCCGACCGGGCCCTGCGCCGGCTCGCCCAGTGGGCCGAACAGAGCGGCCCGACCGGCCCAGTCATCTGACTTTCACACTTAAAGTCAGCTGTTAGCCTGGCCCCGCAGGCCGATCCGCGCCTGCGCCGAGGGCTGCCGCACACCGCCCGGGGCCGCCGAGGACCGCGCGGCCGTCCGGGGAGGGCGCGCCCGCAGGATGGAGGCACGATGCACATCAAGGGGTCGGTCGCCCTGGTGACGGGCGCGAGTCGCGGCATCGGCCGCGCCTTCGCCCGCGCGCTCCTCACGCACGGCGCGTCCAAGGTCTACGCGGGCGTCCGCGATCCGGAGAGCCTCGTCGACCAGAGCCTGGTGGACGACACCCTCGTCCCCCTGCGCCTGGACGTCACCAAGTCCGACGAAATCGCCGCGGCGGCCGCCGCGGCCGGCGACGTCAGCATCGTCGTCAACAACGCGGGCACGGGCGGCGCCGGCACCCGTCTGCTGGAGGGTTCCTTCGACGGCGCCCGCCAGGCGATGGAGGTCAACTACTTCGGCACCTGGGCCGTTTCCCGGGCCTTCGCCCCGATCCTGGCCGCGAACGGGGGCGGGGCGCTGGTCAACATGCTCTCGCTGGCGTCCTGGGTCGGCCAGCCGCTGATCCCCGGGTACGCGGCCTCCAAGGCGGCCGCGTGGTCGCTGACCGACACCCTCCGGCAGGCCCTGCACCCCCAGGGCACGCTGGTGGTGGGCGTCCACGCGAGCTTCGTGGACACCGAACTCAGCGCGTGGACCGACGCCCCGAAGATCAGCGCCGGGACGGTGGCCGAACTGACCATGGACGCGCTGCTCCACGACCGGCCGGAAGTCCTCGCCGACGAGGAGACCCGGCGCGCCAAGTCGGCACTCTCCGGGCCCCCGAGCGCCACCCCGGGCGCATGACGCGGCGGCGGCCCCGGACGTCTCCGTCCGGGGCCGCCGCCGTGAACTCGGGCCCTGTGCGACCAGCCGGTCAGCGGCCGGCGGTCTGGCCGCCGTCGACGGGCAGGGTCACACCCGTCACGAACGGCGCGTTCTCCAGGTAGAGCACCGCCTCGACGATGTCGTCGATCTCGCCCATGCGCCCCACCGGGTGCAGGCCCGCCAGCATCTCGTGGGTCTCCACCGGGTGCATCGGGGTCTTGATCGTGCCCAGCGCCACCGCGTTTGCCCGGATGCCCTGGGTCGCGTACTCGGTCGCCAGCGCCCGGGTCGCCGACTGCAGGCCGCCCTTGGTCAGGGACGCCAGCACCGACGTCACCTTCGCGTCCGCCTGGTCCCCGAGGCTGCTGGAGATCTGGACGACGTGTCCCCCGCCCTGCTGGAGCATCCGCTCCACCGCCAGCTGCGTGATCCGGAAGAAGCCGTCGACGTTCACCCCGATCACGGCCCGGTACTCCTCTTCGGTGTACTCCGTGAACGGCTTCGCCACGAAGATCCCCGCGTTGTTGACCAGCGTGTCCACCCGGCCGAACCGCTCCACCGCCGTCGCGATCACCCGCTCCGCCGTGCCCCGGTCCGCGATGTCCCCGCGCACCGCCACCACCCCCGGGTCCGTCGACTCGCCGATGTTCCGCGACGTGGCCACCACCGCGTACCCCAGCTTCCGGTACGCCTCGACCAGACCGGCACCGATGCCCTGCGACGCACCGGTGACGACCGCGACCTTCTGACCCTCAATGCTCATGGTGTTACTTCTTCCAGGGGGTGTCATGGGGAAACCGGCACTAGACGACCGGTCACATATAAAGTAGACGACCGGTCGAGAACTGTCAAAGACCCGGAACCCGGACGGGGGCGACGCCACCGGAGGCGGCTTCCCGAGGGGCGGGCAGGTCCAAGCGGTGCGGGAACCCGATGCGCAGCACGAACGCCGCCGCAGCGGCGGCCAGGACGACCAGAGCCGCCAGGACCAGTGCCTGCTGGTAGCCGTGGCGCAGCAGCGGCGCGACGGCCAGGGGGCCGAGGATCTGACCCACCGAGTAGCCGGCGGTCAGCAGGGCGACCGCGCGTGGGAACCGCAGGTGCGTCCCGGCCGCGAGGGCGACCGTGCTCACGCCGATGAAGGTGGCGCCGAAGAGGAACGCCGAGACGAGCGCGGCGGCGGACCCCCGGACCAGGGCCGGCAGGGCGATGCCGGCGGCCTGCACGACCAGCGCGGCGAGCAGCACGTCCGGGCGGGACCAGCGCCGTCCCAGCCACGCCCACAGCGCGGCGGAAGGGACGGCCGCCACCCCTGCCAGCACCCAGGCAGCGGTGCCGAGCCGTCCGGGTGATCCCTGGTCGATCGCGGCGACCAGGAAGGTGCCGGCGATGATGTAGCCGACGCCTTCCAGCGTGTACGACGCGAACAGGGCACCGAACCAGCGGTGCGTGCGCGGCGCCGCCGTCCGCCCCGGCGCTCCGGGCACCGCATCGACCGACGCGGCCGCCGCGTCCGGCCCGGGTTCCGTCCGCAGGGTCCACGCCGGCACGGCGAGCAGCGCGGCGAGTGCGGCGGAGGCCCACCACGCGGCCCGCCAGTCGGCGAAGCCGCGCAGGACGAGGACGAGCAGGCCGGACAGCGCGATCCCGGCGCCGACCCCGCCGAAGCCCCAGCCGGGCAGGTGGGCGGGGTGCGCGCGCAGCCGCCCGAGGAGCGCGCTGACGGCGATGACGAAGACCGTCGCGCTCACCGTGCCCGCGACCAGCCGGAGCACCAGCCATACGGCGGTCGCGTGCGTGAGCGGCATGGCGGCGAGGCTCACGACGAGCAGCACCAGCGAACCGCGCAGGACGGCGGCGGAGCGCGTCAGCCGGGGGAGGACGGTCCCGGCGAGCGCCCCGGCGAGGTAGCCGACGTAGTTGGCCGTGGCCAGGTGCGCACCGGCCCCGGCCGTCAGGCCCGCCTGAGCGTGCATCAGGGGGAGGATCGGGGTGTAGACGAAACGGCCGACCCCCATGGCCGCCGCCAGCGCCGCCCCGGCCCTGGCCACATGGGCCCAGGGTGACCCGGGGGCGCCGCCGCGTGTGGCGGCCGGGCGCTGGGTTGATTGGATCATGACACATTCCTCGACGGGTGGGTTCCGGAACGGGACCGGACGGACCACGGCTCCCCGTCGCGACCGTCTCCGGGCGGCGGGAAGCCGTGTGGTGCCGCGTGCGGCGGGCGTGCGCCGTCAGGCGTCGCCGTTCACCTTCCCCGGGTCATTGGGGTGGGACTGCACGGCGGTGACGACCGCGGCCATCCACGGCCACAGCGGCAGCGTGCCGAGGACCTTCTCGTACAGCTCGGCCTCGTCGGCGGCGCGCCACAGGCCGATGCTGCGCAGTTCGCCCACGGGGCGCCACAACCGGACGAGGTGGCCGGCGGCGGCCAGTTCCCCGGCGCGGACGGCCTCGGCCGCGCGACGCCGGTCCACCTCCGCGGGGTCGGTGCCCTCGGGGACGGTGGTGGTGAGTTCGACCAGGAACTCCTTCACGGTGTTGCCTCTCTTCGAAACTGCCGGAACTTCGACGGGCGGGCACGCGGCCGGACCGGTGTACGGACCGCCGGTCCTGCGCCCTTCCACCCTGCGCCCACGGGCCGGGGCGGCGCCACGACCGGCGTCCTCCCTGCTGGGAGGCGGAACCTCGCAACGCGCTCCGCCCGGCGGACGGGTGGCCTTCGGCCTCAGTGGTCGGTGACGATCCGCGAGACGTGGTAGGCGCGGATCAGCCAGTCCTCACCCTCGCGCTGCAGGACCAGCGAGAGGTGCACGGCGGCCTCCCAGCCCTCCGCGCCCCGGAAGACGACGTCGGCGAAACCGCCGGCCACCTCGTCGCCGATGCGGTAGCCCTGCACCTTCCCCACGTCCGCCCAGCGGTCCTTGGTCACGGCCTCGTAGTAGGCGCGCACCTCGTCCCGGCCGGCCGTGGTGTCGGGCCCGAACCCCTGGAACAGGGCGTCCGCGGTGAACAACCCGGCCATCTCGTCCGGCCGGTGGCCGTCGAAGGCGGCCTTCCAGCGGGACAGCGTCTCGCGCATCGGGTCGTTCGCGGCGTCCTTCGGGTCAGCGCTCATGTCGGTTCTCCTCTGTGCTCAACGGTAGGAAGAACGGCGCCCGTCCGCGTGCGGAGGGCGGCCGGGTCAGGGACGACCGATGATAGTCGACCGGTCTAATAAAAGTAGTTGGGCGGTCGTATACTGGCAAACACGGGCCGCACCACGACGCCGGCGGGAAGTCCCCGGCCGACCCGCCCGTCCCGTGCCCACCTCGCGAACGACCGTCGCCGCCCCGCAGGAGGAACACTCACATCATGGTCTCGCCACTGGCCGCACTCGGGGTCGACGCCCCGGTCCTCGCCGCGCCGATGGCCGGCGGTCCCTCCACCCCCGCACTGGTCACCGCGGCCGCCCGGGCCGGCGGCCTGGGCTTCCTGCCCGGCGGATACCGCACCGCCGCGGCGCTCGCCGAGCAGATCGCGGCGGTCCGGCACGAACAGGTGCCCTTCGGCGTCAACCTCTTCGCACCCATTCCCGTCCCGGTGGACCCCGACGCCTTCCGGCGCTACGCCCGCGCCATCGCGCCCGACGCCGGAACGCACGGCATCGACGCGCCCGCGGCGGAGATCGTCGAGGACGACGACCACTGGGCGGACAAGATCGACCTGCTGCTCTCCGACCCGGTCGCGGTGGTCAGCTTCACCTTCGGCATCCCGCAGGCCCCGGTCGTCTCCGCGCTGCGCGCCGCCGGAAGCCTGGTCGTCCTGACCGTCACCTCGGCCGCGGAGGCCCGGGCGGCCGCGGAGGCGGGCGCGGACGCACTGGCCGTGCAGGCGTCCGCCGCGGGCGGGCACTCCGGCACGCTCACCCCGCAGCACGTACCGGCGGCCGTCCCCCTCGAGGAGCTGCTCGGCGAGGTGCGCGCGGCGGTGCCCCTGCCGCTCGTCGCCGCCGGAGGCCTGGCGACCCCGGCCGCCGTGGCCGGTGCGCTGCGGGCCGGAGCGGACGCGGTCATGGTCGGCACCGTCCTGCTGCGCGCGGAGGAGGCCGGCACCTCCGCGCCGCACCGGGCGGCGCTGGCCGACCCGGCACGCACCGGGACGGTGGTGACCCGGGCGTTCACGGGCCGTCCGGCGAGGGCACTGCGCAACGGCTTCACCGACCGCCACACCGGGCACGCGCCGGCCGGCTACCCGGCCCTGCACCACCTGACCAGCCCGATGCGCAAGGCGGCCGCCGCCGCGGGCGACCCCGAGCGGATCAACCTGTGGGCGGGCACGGGCTACCGCCACGCCACCGAGGAGCCGGCGGAGCGGATCCTGCGGCGGCTGGCGTCCGGAATCTGACCCCGGGCGCGCACGGGCGGGCCGCACACGGCGGCCCGCCCGGTCCCGGTCCCGCCGCTCAGGTCAGTGCGACGCCGAGCAGGACCTCCAGCTGCGCGATCGTCTCCTTGGGGTCCTTGGCGTGGACGCCCGCGAGCCCCAGCTGGGCCGCGGGCGCCAGGTACTGCTCGGTGTCGTCGACGAACACGCAGGCCTCGGCGGGCAGACCGAGCTCCTCCAGCGCCAGTTCGAAGATGGCGGGCTCGGGCTTGCGCATCCCGTGGTGCTCGGAGATGACCACCGCGTCGTACGAACCCTCCAGGTCGTAGCCGTCGTAGAGGTCCCACGGCGCGAAGCCCACGGAGTTGGACAGGATCCCCACGCGCACCCCGGCGCGCCGGGCGGCGGCCGCGGCGCCGATCAGGGCCGTCTCGGGGCGGAGGTCGGCGAAGATCCGGCCCATGAGGTTGTCGGGCGCCACGCCGAGGCTGCGGGCCGCCGCGATGTTCCATTCCACCTGGGTGATCGCGCCGCGTTCGAGGTCGTGGGTGCGCCGGGTCCCCTCCTCGTCGAGGTAGAGCGCGGTGATGCACGCCCCTTCGGCCAGTCCCTCGCGCCGTTCGAAGGCGAGCACGGCGGGCAGCAGCGGCGTGGTGAGGACACCGCCGAAGTCGAGGATCAGGCCGGTGCGGTGGGACATGACGGAACTCCTGCGGTAGCGACGAGGACGCCTGCCGCCGCGATGCGGACGCGGCAGCCGCGCGATGGGCCGTCCGCCGGCGACGCTGCCGCACGGTGCCCGAGGGGGCCGGCCGGGAGCGGCGGCCACGCGGGCGGCACGCGCGGGGCGACGACCGGACGTCATCCTGCCATCCCCCTCCGCGGCCGCCCCCGCACCGAAAACCTTGCCGAAGCTCCGCCTGTCGATCATTCCCAACCTTCTTTCCTGTTCCCGGGGTTCTCCCGGCGGCAACCCTC
>NZ_JARAVK010000131.1:0-25473 GCF_033792765.1 Streptomyces sp. PA03-6a
GCCCGCCCCCGCCCCCGCCGGGGCCGCGGCGTCCGCGCCGGCCAGCAGCTGCCGCCCGTACAACAGGCCGAGCAACTGCCGCCACTGGGCCTCGCCGAGACGGGCCCCGAAACGCGCGGCGTACGCGTCGCCGACCTCGGCCAGGGTGCGTTCCCCGTCCAGGTGGTCCAGGACGAAGAACTCCTTGGCCCGCAGCTCGTGACGGCGGCCGCTGACCGGGTCCTTGACCGGGTGGATCTCCACGGCCCCGCGCAGCACCGCCGGACCGACGCGCAGGTCCGGGCGCCGCCGCGGCCGCGCCTCCAGCATGCCGGGAGCTGTCATCCGGTCCCTCCCTGCGCCCCGGCCGCGCCCTCGCGCAGGGTGCGGGCCAGCACGTACGCGAGGAACGCCTCGTCGCGGATGGTCACCGAGAGCCGGTTGTTGGTCATGTGCATGTACGGGGACATGAGCATCGCCAGCGCGTGCCGCTCGTCGCCGATGCCGAACTCATCGCCCCCGCTCCAGCGCCGGAACACCAGCTCGCCGTCTGCCGCCAGCTGCCGCACCCGCCCGGCCAGTTCGCGGCAGTGCAGCGCCCAGCCCCGCAGGAACGCCGGCAGTTCCTCCTCCGCGCCGTCCGCGATGGCCGCCCTGACGGCGGTGAAGCGGCGGCCGAGTTCCGCGCCCATGTCCCCGTAGGCACGGTCGTAGCCCTTGCGGGCGGTGAAGTTGGTGTCGGAGAAGGCGCCGTCCCAGAAGGCGTGGTAGCGCTCCAGGAAGTGCGCCAGCTCCTCGTCGTCGTCGAGGAAGGACGCGGACATCACCATCATCAGCTGTGCGGCCGTCCCCAGCAGCACCGTGCGGACGTGCAGGTTCATCGTGCGCAGCGCCTCGATGACCAGGTCGCTGGAGCGCTGGAAGTGCCACTCCGCCAGGGCGACTCCCGCCGGGCCGCCGTACTTGCCGTACTCCGGCTCGTACGGCTCCAGGCTCACCGAGTTGTTGTCCCGCAGCAGCATCCGGCCGTCCGGGCCGAGCAGCTTCTCACGCTGCTCCTGCGGGTACTCCAGCTCGAACAAGGTGTTGTAGAGGTCGGCGAGGAAACCGGCCTTCACCTCGTACAGCGCCGGGCGCGTGGTGAGGAAGTGCTGCACCGCGGCCAGCGCCCGGTCGCGCACCTCGGCGTCCGCGGCCGCCGAGGAGGGCTTCAGCCGCAGCCGGACGTGCGGACCCTGCAGCCAGTAGTTGATGAAGAACCAGCCGGAGAGCAGCCCGTCCCGGCTGAGTTCGTCGACCAGCGGCCTGACGCAGTCCAGGAGGAACGGCCGCGGGCTCGCCGCGTAGAAGACGTGCAGGGCCTGCCAGTCGCCGGGCGCGCCGGGGCTGCCGGGGGCGGCGGTGCCGGTCCGGGCGGGTGAGGTCATGCCTGCTCACCATGTCCTTCCTCGTCGGGTACGGGATGTGCCGGGCCGGTGGGGAAGAGCTCCACCGCGAGCTCAGCGACGTGCCGGCCCCGGTCCGAGGCGACGTGCAGGTCGTCCTCGGCCGGCAGCATCTCCTCCAGCACGACCCGTCCCTCGGGGTCCTTCACCTGGCCCTCGAGGGCCAGCAGCGACAGCGGGCTGTCGAAGTCGACGTAGTGCGGCTTGGAGCCGCCCGCCCAGCCCGCGGATGCTCCGGCGCCGGGCAGCACCGTCGCGAAGGCCCGGGCGGGGACGCCGTGCCGGCGCCGCCAGCGCTGCCACCGCAGGAACCAGCCGGCGTCGTCCTCCCCGGCCGGACGCCGCGGCAGCGCCGTGGCGTCGGCGGTCCAGCGGCGCCGGCTGAGCACCACGGAGCCGTGGCGGACCCTCGGCCGGGTCGTCACCCCGTCGACGGCGGGCGCCTCGGGGACACCGGTCCACACGTCGAGGGCCGTCTTGGAGGTGGGGGAGAGCAGCAGCAGGGTCCGCGGGATCTCGGGGAGCACCATCGGCACCAGGTAGCCCAGGTAGAGCGGGATCACCTCCTTGCCGAGCCTGCGCGAGCGCACGACCAGCCGGTCCTCGGCCGTGTCGTGCTCCACGAAGAGGTCGTCGAGGTGGATACGGGCCTCCGGCGGCGCGGAGCCGGTCTCCCCGGGGCACAGGATCTGGTAGTCCGTCAGGCGGCCGTGCAGGTTGAGGTTGGTGGTCGCCGAGCCCGCGGTGATCTCGGCGAAGACCGCGCCCTCGGGCTGCGCGGCGCGCAGCGTGGCCAGCAGTCGCTCCGACAGACCGGGGGAGTCCCCGGTGGTGTCGAAGCAGTGGGTGAAGCGCGTGAAGGGGAAGCACAGACCGCCGTAGGAGCCGTTGAGGACGACCAGCGGGTCCATGGCACGGTCGGCGAGCTGCACGAAGTGGCTCTGCGGGGCGAACCCGTCCGGGAGCGGCGCGAGTTCGCCCGCGACCGCGTCGACGAGCTCCCCGTCGACACGCAGTTCCGCCGCGTCCGCGTCCCGGTTCCGCCAGCGTTCCCGCATGCCCTCCACGAAGGCGGAGCGGGCCCGGTCCAGCGCGGTGATCTGGGGCAGGCCCAGCCAGTTCTCCTCCGGCTGGTGGCCCTCCCGGCTGTCGTGCGGCGGGCGCTGGGACGTGAAGAGCAGGTACTGCTCGAACAGGTCCTCGTGGAAGTCGTGGACGAGTCTCAGCAGGTCCTCGCAGCGGCCGCCCCGGCCGTACCTGGCCAGGAAGAAGCCCTTGAAGGTCAGCCGCTGTGCCAGGGAGACGTCGAAGGCGGGCAGCACGCGGGCGAGCGAGCGGAGCGGGCCCTCGGCCAGTTCCGTCCACCGCCGCAGGTCGGCGGTGACGGGCCCGTCCGAGGCCCGCGCGTCCTCGTACAGCAGGGTCTGCGGCAGCGTCGCGGTGGCGGTGCCCAGCGACTCCACGACGGCGGGCAGTTCGCGGCGCAAGCCGGTCAGCAGCTCACGCCGCCGGTCCAGCGGCGCGCCGGCGTACGCGGCGACACCGGCCGCGGTCCCCTCCAGCCGCTCGGCGAGCCCGGTCGCCCACGGTCGGCCGACCTCGCGCAGTGCCTCCTGGAAGTCCCGCAGCGGGTCGCTGCTGTGGACGTCCGGGTGGAGGGAGTTGAGCTGCACCATGCCGAGCTGCAGCAGCGCCGACAGATAGCGCTCGGCCTCCTCGGCGGTCGCGCCGCGTTCCGTGCGCAGCCAGGCCGCCAGTTCCCGGTGGCGCAGCCGCGGCCGCTCGCGCAGGAGGCCGAGCAGACCCTCCAGGGCGCCGCTGCGGCGGAGGAAGAACAGGCGGTCGCGTGCCGCGTCGAAGCTGACGGCGGCGGAGTCGTCGCCCGCGGTCACCGAACGCCGTACGAAGCGGACCCGCTCGTCGTCCAGTTCCCAGCCCGATGCCAGGGAGACCAGCAGGTCGCCGCGGCGTTCGGGGTCGGCGGCGATCGCCTCGGCGAGCCGCCGCAGCACCACGACGTTCAGCCGGGCGTGCCCGGTCCAGCGTTCGTCGACGCGGACGGTCCCGCCCGGTTCGCCGTCCGCGCGGAACTCGCCGACGGCGACCCCGGTGAAGGTGCTGAACGGGCTGGTCTTGCAGGCGGTGCGGTACAGGTACGCGAGCAGCGACCGCTCGATCTTCCGGCCCCGCTTGCCGGCTGCGGCCGCGTCGCCGCGGATGTAGGCGTCGAGCTGCCCGTCCAGGGTCGGCGAGGCCAGCAGCAGCCCCGTCCGCAGCTGTTCCCCGGCCGCCAGTCGGCGCAGTTCCGTGCGTCCCTCGGCGAGGGCGTCCGCCAGTACGGCCGCGCCTGCCGCGCGCTGTTCCTCCCACGCCTGCCGGTCGTGCAGCCAGGCGAGCAGCTCCGCGCCGGTCGGGCCGTCCAGCCGGGCGGCGAGCGCGAGGGCGCCCGGCCCGTCCTGCGGGAGGCGGTTGTTGAACACGGTGCGGCGCAGCCGCAGCACCTCGCGGCGCATCGCGTCGTCGTCGTTGTCCGCCACGAGCGCGGCCAGCGGGTCGCTCAGCCGGGCGCCGGCCCCGGCGAGCCGGTGCTCCTCGTCCAGGACGTGGTCGGCCCACCGGCGTGCGTCCGCGCTGCGCAGGCGCTGCGCGGCCTCGACCGGCAGACCTGCCAGCCGCAGCATGAAGCGCGGGGAAAGGGCCGCCGCCCGCGGGGCGGTGGGCCGTTCGAGTGAGGTGCTCACCGTGCCTCGTCCTCCCGGCCGGCCTGCTCGCCCCGCATGTCGCGGCTCTGCGCTGACGGCACGAGCTCGTAGCGGAAGTCGGCGGGGCGCGGCCGCTCGTGGCCGACGAGCATCAGCAGCAGGGGGAGTTCCCCGGTGCCGGTGAGCCCGAGCTCCTCGGCGAAGGCGACGCTGTCGAAGCCGAGCGCCACACCGCAGGCGGTGCCCGATGCCGCGGTGGCCGTGTAGACCGCCTGCGCGGCCGCGCCGATCGCGGCGCTGACGAGCCGGTAGCCCCGGTCCCCGGCGGCATCCAGGACAGCGTGGGTGCGGACGGCCGGCACGATCACGGCGGCCGCCTGCTCCAGGTTGTAGTTGTTGAGGAAGTAGTGGGCCTGGAGGAAGGCGCCCGGCGGACCCTGCTTCAGCAGCCGCAGCTCCGCCGTCCCGCCGTCGTACGCGTACACGCCCTGCGCGACGCCCTCGACGTGGTTGACGAAGACGTACAGCGACGCCAGCCGCGGGCTCCCGGCCGGAGTGACGTCGGTCGCCAGCGCCGCGCCCGCCTCCGCCGCCTTCAGCGCGGCGGCCAGAAGCTCCCCCGACAGCGGACGGATGCCGGTGAACCGCCCGAAGCTGCTGCGCCGCTCCCGCAGTGCGCGGCGCACGCTCAGTTCCATCGGCGCGGCGGGCGGCAGTGGTTGCCGCTGACCGCCGGGCGGCACGGCAGGGGCCGCCGCGTCCTGCAGCGCGTCCGGCGCCGGACGGGCCGACGCGCCGTCGAGCGTGGCGCGGTGCACCTGCCGCACGGTCTCGAAGGCCAGCACGCGCCGTGACCGTTCCTGCTCGACCCTGCGGACCCCGGACGTGGCCACCCCGCTCGCGGCGGCGGGGGCCGGCCCCTCCCAGCGCAGCGGCACGACGGCGAACACCCCCTCGTCGTCGGCCTCCGCCCCCAGCAGCCGGCCCAGGCGCGGCTCGTCGAACCACAGCACCGGGTCGATCCGCAGCCCGCGGGCCTGCGCCCACATGCGCCACGTCTGCAGCAGCGCCCCGGTGTCCATGGTCACCACGTGGTAGCTGAAGCTGTTGTACTTGAAGGAGTTCTGCCAGAACTTCACACCGAGGACGAGGAACTGGTCGGTGTCCCGGTGCAGCCGGGCGTCCCCGACCGCGGCGCGGACCTCGCCCGAGACGTCGCCCGTGAGCAGCCGGTGGACGGCGTGGTGCGAGGGCGCGTAGTGGTACACGCCCGGTGTCATCGGGCCGCAGGCGCCGCTGACCCAGTGCACGCCCACCGGGTACAGACCGCCGCCGGAGGCCGTGCCGCGCGACCAGTTGGCCTGCGTGTACATCGGCAGCGTGCCCAGGTCGGTGTTGGCCTGGACCGCCAGTCGGCGGCCCACCAGGCCGTACGAGTCGCGCAGCATGCCGCCCAGCAGCGGCAGGCTGAACGGGGCGTCGCCGTGCGGCCCGGACAGGCCACGGCCGACGCCCGCGTCGTCGGGGAAGTCCCCGTCGGGCAGCGGGAAGCGCTCGGCGCCCGGGTAGAACTTCTCCTTCCTGGGCCGGTCCACCCAGTCGGGTACGAAGTCGGCGGGCTCCATCGCGACCCTGCCGCGCCGCATCACCGCGGTCGCGTACTCATGGGTGTGCCCCATGTCCGGTCCTCTCTGTCTGCGGCTGTCCTGCCGTCGTGCGCGGGCGGCGGTTCACGGGAAGGGGTGCGGGGCGAGGTTCAGCTCGTCGGTCCGCAGGTCGTGGTCGGTGAACCCGGCCTCGCGCGGGGCGGTGCGCAACCGGGGCATGCGCAGGGCGCGCTGGCGGTGCCAGCCGAAGTCGATCGGGACCAGCCCGGGTACCAGGACGGAGGCCGTGTGCAGGCCGGCGTCCCGCTGCTCGGGCATCGTCTGGTCCACCACGACGACGTCGAACCCGCGCGCGGTGACCGCGGCCACGGCCGCCTCCAGGTCCTCGCGCAGGTCCGCGGCCGGCGGGCGGCCGGTCCGCAGGTCGGCCACGGCGAGCGGCGGCGTCGCGGCCCGCTCCTCCCGGTCCAGCAGGAAGGCGGCGTGCCGGGCCATCTCCGGCAGCCCGTACACCAGCGGATGGTCGTGGAGCACGTGGACCGTGCCGAAGTCCGCCGCCATCGCCGCCAGCCGGTCGTGGTCCCGCTCGGTGCGGCGGCGCAGCTTGACGGCGTCGGTGGCGATCTCCGACAGGCCCGCGGCGAGGGCCGCCTCGGGGTCCCAGGCCGCCCCGGCACCGAAGCACAGCGCACCCGTGCCCCCGTCCACGCGCTGCGCGACGGCGGTGACCACGGGGACGGGGAAGGTGATCCGCGTGTCGAAGAAGCGGGCGCGGTAGCCGTACATCGCCAGCCGGTCGACCATGTGCCGGGTCGCGTTGCGGCCGCTGGTGGCCGGGTCGATCTCCCGCAGCGGCAGCCCCGCGTACCAGGCGATGAGGAAGGCGTCCCGTTCGACGGCCTCCATCAGGCCGAAGAGCACCGCCTCCTCCAGACTGCCGCCGGAGGCGCAGCCGTTGGAGCTCTCCTGCACGAAGCGGTTCTCCAGGCCGCCGGGCGCGTGGTAGTACGCCAGCACCTCGGGCACCAGCAGCGGGCGCCGGTCGCGCAGCGAGTACCCCCACACCCACGGGATCGGCCGGTCGGGCGCGAACGGCCGCACGATGTGCTGGGCCCGGTAGAAGGCGTCCGAGTAGACCCCGCAGGTCCGCGGGTCGAGTGCGTCGTCGCCGAGTGCGGTCAGCGGGGCCACGACGGTGGTCCGCTTGCCGCGGGCCCGCATCCCGGCCAGCCGTTCCATGCCCTCCAGCACCCCGACCCGCACGCTGCGGGCGTAACTGCCGGTGTGGCCGCCCCAGTAGGACTCCCGCAGGTACGCGCCCGAGCGCAGGGTGAAGGCGCCGACGGTGGAGGCGGTCGACGCCGACGTCAGATCCGGGGCCACCGACGGCCCCAGCATGCCCGTCACCGGGTTGACGAAGGCCTCCAGCGGCAGGTCGTACGCCTCGATCGGCCGGCCGCGGAAACCGGAGGGGTCCGCCTTGGGCACGCTGCGGGGCGTGAGGGTCGCGCCCTCGGCGGAGTCGGGGACGCGCCGGTCGCAGTCCGGGCACTCGGCGTCGGGGACGACCACGGCCCGGTTCACCTCCAGGCTCTCCAGGTCCAGGAGGTGGACGACGGGATAGCGGCCCGCCGTCCCCGTCCCCGCCTCCGCCCTCGTCCCCGTCCTCCGGGCGGGCTCCGCGGCGGCGGCGAGGAGCGCGGCGACGGCGTCCATCGCGAAGGCGGTGGTGAAGGGCCACGGCCCCGTCGGCCGCGTGGCGGAACCGAGTTCGAGGGCGTCACGCAGGATTCCGGGCCGCACGGCCTGCCACCGCCGCGCCAGGCAGCGCGTGCACGCCGCCGCCCCGTCCGCACCCGTCACCGGCCCCACCAGGGCGTGGTGACCGTACAGGTGCACCGGCGCGGCGGGGGATCCGGGGGCCTCGCCGGCGGGTACCCGCTGCTCGTCCCGGAAGCCGAGCAGGGTGACCCGCGGCGGCGCGGCGGCACCCGGGTGGTGGCGCAGGCCGTCGCCCAGCAGTCCCTCCACGACGCCGGCGACGGCGGGCGGCCGCACGCTCACGTCAGAGGGCATCCACGGCCCCGTGCGTCAGCAGGACCCGGGCGACGTGGACACCGGCCGACCGCAGGTCGGCCGAACCGGTGGCGACGACAAGGGCGTCGAGGCCGCGTTCGCGCAGGCGGCGCAGCACTTCGGCGCCGTCGGCGGCCGCCGTCCCGTCCTCGCCGGACTCCCCGGTGACGGCGACGGTCATGGGGTCGAGGTCCCCCAGGAAGGGGTCACCGGTGTCGAGCGGCGCGGCCGGCGCCTCGTCCCGGCCGAGCTGCACCTGACCGAGGAGGTCGCGCAGCGCGCCGACCGCGGCCTCGCGCGGGGTGGGGGCGGCGTCGACCGCCCAGAGCGCGCGTCCGGTGTGCGGGTCCTCGGCGCGGGCGAACATCACCGGGGCGGGTCCGCCGGGGCCGCCCAGCTCCAGCAGCTCGGCCTCCAGCCCGAGGTTCGCCGCCGAACGGCGCAGGAAGACCACCTCCGCGTCGTCGGCGGCCCACTGCGGGCCCGTCAGGGCCACGGAGCTGCGGGACCGCAACGCGGCGGTCAGCGTGTGGAAGGCCACCGCCGAGTACAGGGCGCGCGCCGCGGCCCGCGACGGGGACGGCCCCGCGGCGGATCCGGCGGAGGTCGGCACGAACAGCCGGTCGTGGTTGTGGCCGCCGAACGTCCGTACGGCCGCCGCCGGCACCAGCGCGGTACGGGCCTCGCCGAGGGACGCGGCCGGGACCCAGGCGCGTACCGCATCCGTGGTCGCGCCGGTGCCCGAGGCGATGTCCAGCGCGGCCGGGGCCAGCACGGGCCACTTCTCGCGCGCCACCTCCAGCGCGGCGCCCGCCACGACTCCCCGCTGGGGGACGACGTGTTCGGCATACACCTCCGCGGCCCGGTACAGCGCCCGCAGCCTGGCCCCGGCGACGTGGTGCACGTCGAACGCGGTGATCTCGCGCGGGTCGCCGTGCCCCACGGCCAGCCTGACCGTCCCCGCCTTGAGCGGGGTCTGCTCCCACACGTCGTCGGTGAAGGCGCCGAACACCCCGGCACGCGGGTGGGTCAGCACCGAGCGGGCGTCGAGCGCGGCCAGGGCCGCGTCCGCGTCGGCTTCGGGCGTCACTTCCCGGGGCCCGCCCTCGCGCAGGTCCTGTCCGTCCGTCAGGTCCGCGGCGGTGAGCGCGGCCTCCCCTTCCGGTTCCTCGTCCTCGCGGCAGAACGGGCAGCGCGGGTGCGGCAGCAGGGGTTCGGTGACCACGTCGAGGGAGTCCAGGTCCTGCAGCACCAGGCGTCCCTCGGTCTCCGGGGCGAGTACGCCGGTCACCAGCCGGAACACCTCGTACGCCAGCAGGTTGCCGAGCATCGCCGCGGGCGGACCGGAGATCCTCCCCTGCTCGGCCTGCTCGGGGTCGTCCAGGCGCACCGCGCTCCACAGGTCGGCGGCCGCGCCGGGCTCGCCGTTGGCGCCCAGGCGCAGCGCGGCACAGGACCAGCAGCCCTGCGTTCCGGCCGTCATGACCGGGCCCACGACCGCCTGGTCGCCGAAGGCCCAGGCGGGCAGCAGGCGCACGCCCTCGGGTACTCCGGCCTCGAGCAGCCGCAGGGCGGCCCCGGGGGCCCCGGTGGTCAGGACCACGTCGTAGCCGGCGAGGTCGTCCCAGCCGTCGTCGCCCGTCACGTCCCACCGGACGACCTCCACGGGGCAGCCCGCGGCCTCCAGCCCCGCCGCCTCGCGCAGCGCCTCGGCGAAGGGGTCGGTGCCCGGGCCCGTGGCGGCCGGGAGCGCGAGCGCGGCGCAGCCGTTGCGGACCAGGCTCAGCGCGCACCACCGGGCCACCGGGTCGTCGCCCAGTACCGCGACGCGGGTGTCGCGGAAGCGCCGGAACCGGCTCCCGGCCTCGCCGGCGTAGTGGTCGATGTAGTCGACCTGCGCCGCGAAGCGCTCCGCCACCTGGGGAGCCAGTTCGTCGAGGCCGTCGCTGCCCGGGAGGACGTCGCGGGCGAAGCCCCTGCCGTACAGGGCGCCCACCAGCTCACCCACCATGGCCTGCTGCCGCTCGCCCAGGCCCGCGCAGATCTCCTCGACCCGGTTCGTCCCGTTCAGGTGGGGAACGACCAGCGTGGCGAACCTGTAGGCCGATCTGCCCCGCAGATTGAATCCACCGTGGGCGTTATGGAATACGACACCGTCCGGAGTCTCGGTGAAAAGGACGTCACGGCGGATACGGGGATACGAATGCGCGACTTCCTCGTACGCAGCGGTCATGCCGTCATTACTCCCATTCGGGCGCGGTCAGCGGACACGGATACCGGCGGTAACATTCCCGAACCGCCGGGGAACGGCGTTCAGAAGGTGGAGGACATGTCGGAACCGGACGCCTCCGTCCGTAATTCCATCGCCCCGCGGGCGAGAATCCGGAGAGAGTCGTGCATTCGGTAGTGGCCGTCCGGGCCCTCCTCCAGGAGGCCCGCCCCGAGGAGCGTTTCGAGGACCTGCGCGGCGCCCCGGGACAGCAAAGGCTTTCCGGTCGGAGGCGCCGTGGGGGCGATATCGGAACCACCCCGGGAATGGTCTCGACCATTGGCGCCGGAATGCGGGCGGTAACGTTCGGGAGGTCCGGCGGAGAGGTCCTCGCCGCGCAGCACCGCGAGCTCCAGCCGCTGCAGGGCGGCCCCGGGGTCGACACCGAGCTCGGAGCGCAGGTACTCCTTCACCACCCGGTACTCGCACAGCGCCTCGGCACGCCGCCCGGTGCGGTGGAGCGCCTCGACGAGCTGCGCCCAGAAGGGTTCGTGCGCCGGGTGGGAGCGGGCCACCGGCCAGAGCTCGGACAGCACCTGGCGGCAGCGGCCCAGCGCGAGCTCCAGGTCGAAGACCCGCTCCATGGCGCGCAGCCGCTCCTCGGTCAGCCGGGGCACGACCTCGCGCCGGAGGATGTCGGAGTGGATGTTGGCCAGCAGCGGCCCCTGCCAGAGGGCCAGCGCGGTCCGCAGGACGTGCAGCTCCCGCTCCGGTCCGGACGCCTCGTCGGCCACGCGCAGCAGGTCGCGGAAGGCGATCAGGTCCAGCGAGCCGGCGTCCGCGGCGATCCGGTAGCCCCCTGGGACGGCCTCGATGAGGGTGCCGGCGATGCCGTACTTGGTGAAGAGCTGCCGTAATCGCTGCACGCAGGTGTGCAGGGCCGACCTGGCGCTGACGGGGCGCTCCTCGCCCCAGACCACCCGCTGCAGGAATTCGGCGGACACCGTGGAATTGGGATGCAAAAGGAGAGCCGCGAGGAGATTTGCGGGCTTCGACGGCTGAAGTGCGATGACGTTGCCGCCGTCCGCTATCCTCACCGGTCCGAGCATGAGGAACTTCGGACTGAATTCGTCCGAATCTAATAACGTGTTCGGTCCGAGATCACCGGACGCTTCTTGGACACGGTCGACAGATTGCCTTTTATGCATTTCCGCCCACACTCCCCGCTGACGCCGGGAACGTATCACGCACACGAACTCGTCACAAGGGGCCCGCAAGGCCTTCCCCGAGGGATTGCCGCGGCTGCGTATGCACCATTTAACCTAAAACATCTACGCGTGTCGACCCGTTGCCGTGAAAAAGTCCGCCGGACTCCTCCGGCCGACTTCGGGCATTGCTCCACGAATGTGCGGAAGTCGGTGCGGAGCGGCGCGGGGGAATCGCGGCCCTTTCGCGCCCGCACCCACGCGCGGCCCGCCCGCCGGGTGGGGCCCGGGATGCCGGCCGCGGGGCGGTCCGTTGCGGCAGGGGACGTACAGATGCGAGGACCCGGCGTAAAAACGCCCCGCGTCGGGTAAAGAGGGCTCCGTGGCCGTCTCCGTCAGGAGGCGACTCCGGGTCACGCAGTCGGCGTGGCTCGGCGGCTGGCACGTGAAGGATGGACGCGGTGGCGACAGGCGTCGTGAAGTGGTTCAACTCGGAAAAGGGCTTCGGCTTCATCGCACAGGACGGAGGTGGCCCCGATGTGTTCGCGCACTACTCGAACATCGCCGGCAACGGCTACCGCGAACTGGTCGAGGGTGAGGCCGTGACGTTCGACGTCACCCAGGGACAGAAGGGACCGCAGGCGGAGAACATCATCCGCAACTGACGGTCCGCGACCGGGGTGGCCGGGTCGTCACCGGCAGCGCGCACATGGCTGCCGGGGAGGCGCGGCCACCCCGTCCCCGTCTGCGGCCCCGCCCCGTTCCACCTGTTGACCCCACCTGTGGACCCCGCCTCCGGGCCGGCGTCCGGGGCGAGGACACTGGGGCGGTATGACGCACTGGTACGAGCGACGCGACGTCGAGGACGGCATCGTCCGCATCAGCGAGCCGCACGCCCACCAGATCGTGAAGGCCAACGTGTGGTGGCTGCACGGCTCCGAACGCGACCTCGTCGTGGACGCCGGTCTCGGGGTGGTGCCGCTGCACCGGGAGCTCCCGGACGTCTTCGCGAGGGACCCGCTGCTGCTCCTCACCCACGCCCACCTCGACCACGTCGGCGGCGCCCACGAGTTCACCGAGCGCGTCGCCCACACCGCGGACGCCGCGGCTCTGGCGCGCGGCGTGCCGGCGAGCCTGTACGGGCCCGAACTCGCCGAACGGCTCGGCACCGAGGACGTCGGCGCGTCCTTCCCGGACCTCCTCCTCGACGCCCTGCCCGGCCCCGGGTACGACCCCGGCAGCTACGGCATCGGCCCGGTGACCCTCACCCGCACCCTGAGCGGGGACGAGCGGATCGACCTCGGCGACCGGACCTTCACCGTCCTCCACCTGCCGGGGCACACGCCGGGCTCCGTCGCCCTCCTCGAGGAGCGCACGGGGGCGCTGTACTCCGGCGACGCCGTCTACGACGGCTACCTCGTCGACGACCTGCCCGAGTCCGACGTGCCGGCCTACCGGCGCACCGCGGCCTTCCTCGCCGACCTGGACGTCCGCGTCGTCCACCCCGGCCACGGGCGGAGCTTCGGCCGTGACCGGCTGCGCGAGGTGGCGGAGCGCTACCTGCGCCGCAGCGCTCCCGCGGACCGCTCCTGAGCGTGCTCTGCGGGGTCGGTCCGGAGGATCGGGCACGGGCCGCGGGTACGGGCGCGGGTACGGGCCTCAGGCCAGCCGCAGGGTGACGTAGGCGATGGTGTCCCCGGGCAGCACGTAGCGTTCGACCTCGACGAAGCCCCGCGCCTGCGCGAAACGCAGCCCCTCGGTGTTGGACGCCAGGACGACCGTCTCGACCGCCACTGCGCCCAACTCGCGCGCCCGGTCGATCCCCCGGGTGTAGAGCCGCATGCCGAAGCCCTGCCCCCGGTGGTCGGGCAGCACCCGGGCGATGACCGTGGCCGTGGCCTCCTCGCCGGTGGGCGGTCGCACGGTCGTGCAGCCCACGACGGCGTCACCGAGGTAGGCGACCTCCAGGTGGTTGCGCTGCGATCGCTCGCGCACGTCGTCGAGGGAGAGCGGGCCGGTGGGGATGATCGTGTTGTGGACGAACCGCCAGTCCTCGAGCATGGCGTCGCCGTGGGGCCGTTCGATGCGAAGGGTCGGCATCGCAGCAGGAAACCGGTGGACGGCGAGTGGCGTCAACCGCATTTGCCGGAGGCCGCAGGGCCTGCGACGCGTCGCGCGGCGCGGTGGGGGAGCGCAGCGGTTAGCGTGGGCCGGGATCCGGAGGAGAGCCCTGGTGCAGACCACCCTTGCCGTGTTGTTCGCGCTGCTCGCGGCCGTCAGCAACGCCCTGGCCACCGTGCTCCAGCGCTACGCGGCCCGCACGGTCCCGCTCTCGGTGGGGCTGCGTCCGGCCCTCATGGGTGAACTGCTGCGCAAGCCCGTGTGGCTCGCCGGATTCGGCGCGGTGATCGCGGCGGCTGCGTTCCAGGCCCTGGCCCTGCTCAACGGCGCGCTCTCGCTCGTCCAGCCGCTGTTCGTCCTGGAGTTGCCCTTCGCCCTGTTCATCGGCGGCCTGGTGCTGCGCCGCCGGCTTCCGCCGCGTGGCTGGGCCGCCGTCGCCGCCATGGTGGTGGGGCTGGGCGTGGGGCTGTGGGCCGCATCACCGAGCGGCGGGGTCGACCGGCCGCGCACCGGGCTGTGGGCGATGGCGGTGCCGAGTTGTGCCGCCGCCGTCCTGGTGCTCGTCGGCACCGCCGTCCGGCGCCCCGAGGGCCGGGTGCGCGCCGCCTGCTTCGGCCTGTCGGCGGCCATCTGCTACGCGCTGACCGCCGGGCTCCTGAAGGACGCCACGCAGGTGTGGGCCACCGACGGTGCGGCCGCCTTCTTCACCGTGTGGCAGACCTACGGCTTCGCGCTCGTCGGGGTCGCGGCCGTCTTCCTCCTGGAGAACGCCATGCAGTCCGGGCCCCTGGTGGCCTCCCAGCCCGCGCTGACGCTGGGGGACGCGACCGTGAGCCTCGTGCTGGGGGTGACGGTGTTCGAGGAGCGGCTGCGGGGAGGCTGGTGGCTCCTGCCCATGCTGCTGGGCGCGCTGCTCGTGGTGGCGGGCGCGTTCGTCCTGGTCCGGGTCCCGCTCGTCCGCACGCTGGTGGGGCCGGACGCACCCCGCTGAGCGGCACCCGGCGGGCGCGAGGCGTTCATCCGACGGGAACCCTTGATTTCGGCCATGCTCCTGTCAACCAGTTGTACTGGCCGCCATGAGTGGACACCACGCCGACTTGGCGCACACGCACGCGCACGGACCCAGCCGACGTTCCCTCCTCGCCGGTGCGGGCGGCCTGCTGATCGCGGCCTCCCTGCCCGGAACCGCCCAGGCGGCGGGCACCCGCACCGCGGCGGGCACCCCCGCCACGAACCGGATCGGGGCCTCCCGGGCCTCGTTCGTCACCCAGGGCACCAGACTCGTCCACGCCGACCTGCACAACCACACCCTGATGTCGGACGGCGACGGCGACCCCGCCCTCGCGTTCGCCTCCATGCGTGACGCCGGGCTCGACGTGGCGGCGCTCACCGACCACACCACCCTGCTCTCGATCAACGGCCTGTCCAAGGGGGAGTGGGACCGCACCCGTCAGCTCGCGGACGCCGCCGACGTCCCCGGCGCCTACACCGCGATCCGCGGCTTCGAGTGGTCGCACCCGCTCCTCGGCCACGCCAACGTCTGGTTCACCGACCAGTTCGTCGACCTGGGCGGGGCGAGCTCGATGGGCTCCCTCTACAACTGGATCGCCGGCCGTGACGCGGTGGCGGGCTTCAACCACCCGGGCCGCGAGATCGGGCGCTTCAACGACTTCGCCTACTCGGCCGCGGTGCGCGACAAGATGGTCAGCGTCGAGATGTTCAACCGCGGCGACGACTACCTCTTCGACGGCTGGTCGGACCGCAGGTCCTCACACCTCAACGCCGTCCTGAACGCCGGCTGGCGCACCGGGATCACCGGGGTCAGCGACCACCACGGCAGCGAGTGGGGCAAGGTCGAGGGCGTGGGCCGCGCCGGGCTCTGGGTCACCGAGAACACCCGGGCCGGCGTACTGGAGGCCATGCGCGCCCGCCGCTTCTTCGCCACCCGCTTCTCCGGGCTGCGCTTGGACGCGACTGCCAACGGCGTCCAGATGGGCGGCGTCCTGCCGCTCGCCTCCGGCGACGTCCGCTTCGCCGTGGACCTCGACCGAGGCCCCGACTGGCTGGGCAAGCCCCTGCACGTCCAAGTGCTCCGCCCCGGCTCCAGCGCGCCGGCCGTTGCCGAGGTCGTCCCCACGACGTCCGGCAGCCTGGCCGAGTTCACCGTCCCGCTCGACGTCGAGGACGGTGACTGGGTGGTGCTGCGCATCTCCGACCCCTCGCAGCCCAACGGGCAGCCGGGACCGTCCGGACACCCCTGCAACGACCTGGGTGTCGCCTACTCCAGCCCCTGGTGGCTGCAGCCCTGACGGGGCGTCGTGCCCGCCGGGCCCACGGCCCGGCGGGCGTCCGCGGGGCCCACTCCCGCTCGGCCTGTCAGTCGAAGCCGAGATCCCGCAGATTGGTCTTCGCCAGTTCCACGATCTCGTCCGCCCGCCCGGACAGGATCGTGCGGGTCGCGAAGAGGGTGAACCCCTTGAGCTGGCCGTAGGTGATCTTCGGGGGCAGGGACAGCTCGTGGCGCGCGGTACGGGCGTCGACCAGGGCCGGGCCGTCGTGGTCGAGCGCGGCCGAGAGCGCCTCGGCGAGCTGACCCGGCTGTTCGGCCCTGGCGCCGAACAGTCCTGCCGCCCGGGCGATCTCGGCGTAGTCCGCCTCGCCCAGGTCGGTGCCGAAGTTGACGATGCCCGCGGCCTTCATCTCCAGCTCCACGAAGGAGAGCGCGGTGTTGTTGAAGACCACGATCTTGACGGGCAGGTCCAGCTGACGGAGTGTGAGCAGCTCCCCGAGGAGCATGCTCAGGCCGCCGTCCCCGCACAGGGCCACGACCTGGCGTCCCGGATGGGAGGCCTGGACGCCGATGGCGTGCGGCAGGGCGTTGGCCATCGTGCCGTGGTTGAACGAGCCGATGAGCCGCCGGTGGCCGTTCATCGTCAGGTAGCGGGCCGCCCACACCGTGGGGGTGCCGACGTCGGCGGTGAAGACGGCGTCCGGGGTCGTGAGCTTGTCGACGGTGGCCGCGACGTGCTGGGGGTGCATGGGGGAGTCCGAAGGACCGGCCGCCGCGAGGTGGTCCAGCCGGCCGCGCACCTTCCGGTAGTGGCCGGTCATCCGGTCCGCGAACGACCGGTCGGCCCGGGGACGGAGCAGCGGGAGCAGCGCGGCGGCGGTGTCCTTGACGGTGCCGACCAGCGGGACGTCGACGTCGGTGCGCCGCCCGATGTGCTCGCCGCGCAAGTCGACCTGGACGACCGGCACGTCGGGGCCCGGGTAGAACTGGCGGTACGGGAAGTCGGTGCCGAGCATCAGCAGCGCGTCGCAGTGCTCCATCGCCCGGTAGCCGGAGCTGTAGCCGATCAGGCCGGTCAGCCCCACGTCGTACGGGTTGTCGTGCTCCAGGAACTCCTTGCCGCGCAGCGCGTGCACCATCGGCGCCTTCAGGGCGTCGGCCAGGGCCACCGCCTCGTCGTGCGCGTCGTGGCAGCCCGCGCCGCCGAGGATCGTGACCCGTTCCGCCCTGTTGAGGACCTCCGCGGCGCGGGCCAGGGCGGCGTCGTCGGGCCTTACGTGCGAGGAGGTCCCGACCACGGGCCGGGGCGGGACGGGCAGGTCGATCCCGGCCAGGAACAGCTCGCCCGGGATCACCAGCACCGCGACGCCCCTGCGCTCCAGCGCCGAGCGCATCGCGATGCGCAGCAGCCGCGGGACCTGTTCCGGCAGGCTCGCCATCTCGCGGTAGACGCTGCACTCACGGAACAGCTCCTGCGGATGCGTCTCCTGGAAGTACTCGCCGCCGATCTCGGCCCGCGGGATGTGCGCGGCGATCGCCAGCACCGGCACACGGCTGCGCTGGGCGTCGAACAGCCCGTTGATGAGGTGCAGGTTCCCCGGTCCGCAGCTGCCCGCCGCCACCGCGAGCCGCCCGGTGACCGCGGCCTCGCCCGCCGCGGCGAAGGCGGCGGTCTCCTCGTGCCGCACGTGGGCCCACGCGACGGTCCCGTTGCGGCGCAGGGCGTCGGTGAAGCCGTTCAGCGAGTCCCCCGGCAGGCCGTACACCCGCCGTACACCGGAGGACGCGAGAGCCGCGACCATGACATCTGCGACGGTGGTACCCAAGAGGACTCCCTGGCGGCTCGTCGGAACGGCGCGGTGCCCGCGGCACCCCGGACATTTTGTGACATCCCGTCCGGTCCGCGGGAAGCGACACGGCGCCCAGAGGGTCCGCAGGTTCTCGCCGGGACGCGGCGCGTGAGGCCCCGGGTCGTCGGCTGAAGCCTTGTCAGATCCACCCGCGGCGGGTGGCCTCCATGGCGATCTGGAAGCGTGTCTGGGCGCCGAAGCGCTGCATGAGCCGGGTGACGTGGCGCTGGACGGTCCGTTCGCTCCAGCCCAGGGCGCGGCCGGCGGATTTGTCGGTGGCGCCCGCGGCGAGCAGCGTCAGCAGTTTCGCCTCCTCGGCGGACAGTCCGTCCGGCGCCGGCTCCAGCCTTCCCAAGGAGGCGCCGTTCGCCGGGAGGCGTACCTGCACCGCGCGCTCCCAGACCGCCTCGAAGAGGGCGATCAGCGCGTCGAGGAGGGGGGAGGGATGGATCAGGTAGGACGCCGTCACCGCGTCGTCGCCGGGGCGCAGCAGGGGGATGATGGCCAGCCGGTCGTCGGAGATGGCGAGCTTCATCGGCAGGCCGGCCGCGACCCGGGCCTGTTCGCCGTGGCGGACGCCGACAGTGACGTCCGCGAGCCAGCCGGGCAGGGCGAGCACGGTGCTGTCGTAGATGACGCGGTAGGCGACGCCGCGCTTGAGCAGTTCGAGCTCGATCGGGTTGGGCTCGGTGTGCTCCTCGACCGAGGCGTACGGCGGCCGGTCGAAGCCTCGGACCTGCGTGCGCGTGCTCTGCTGGAGCTGCGCCCAGCGGCGGTTGACGTCGTCCCGCCCCGAGACGACCTCGACCAGCTCGCCGGGGTTCACGAAGCGCGTGCCCGCGCGGTACAGGTCCATCAGGCCAGAGACATGGGAGCGCACGTCGTTCAACGCCCGTTCCCTGTCGCGCAGTACGGCCTCCAGGGCGCTGTCCGGTGAGACCGCGGCGTAGGTGACGGGGCGTCCGGTGGAGCGCACGGCGAGGCCGAGGGAGACCAGCGACCGCACGCTGCGCCGCGTCGCGGGAGCGGGCAGCCGGCAGTCGTGGGCCAGGTCCGCGACCGTGGCGTGCACCCGGCGCACGAGGGACTCGTACACCGATTCGTCCTGCCGGCTCAGGCCGATGGATTCGAGCATGGTCCGCGGTCCGCCTTCGCGCTCTCTTCATGTGTCGTACTTCCGTCACCTGACGGGAAGTCGCCCCGCGATCATCTTGTCAGCCCGGTGAACCGGATGTCAGCGTTCCCCGCGGTACGTCGACATTCCGGTTCCAGGACGTGGACACACGTCGCACGAAGGAGCGCCCATGCCGCTGCCCGCCCGCCGCTCGCTCCGACAACGGCGCCACCGCGCCTGGTTGCCGGCCCTCGGGTTGTGCACGCTGCTGCTCACGGCGCTCCCGGCCGCGGCACAGGAGAACGGTCCGGCGGCGCCGGGCCCGGTGCAGGCCGGCCGGGAGAAGATCGACCCCACGCTGCTGCGCAGGATGGACGCCGTCCGGGCACGGGGTGACGGACGCGTCGAGGCGGCCGTGGTGCTGCGGGACCGCGCAGGACTCCCCGGGCAGGCCGCGGACCCGGGCGCGGTGCGGGACGAACTCACGCGCAGCGCACGGTCCGTGCAGTCCCCGGTCGTGGACCTCGTCGAGTCGCGCGGCGACCAGGTGCTCAACACCTTCTGGCTGAAGAACATGGTCCTGGTGAAGGTCACGCCGCAGACCCTCCAGGAGCTCGCCTCCCTCGCCCCGGTCGACCACATCATCCCCAACTTCACCCTCCAGGCACCCCCCGCCGAGCCGGACAAGGACGCCAAGGCGACCCGTGCGGCGGCCGCCGCGCCGAGCACCTGGGGCCTGACGAAGATCGGCGTCGACAAGGTGCGCGCCGAGCAGGGGCCCACCGGCCAGGGCGTGCGCGTCGCCGTCCTGGACACCGGCGTCGACATCGGCCACCCCGACCTCGCCGGGAAGCTCACCACAGACGACGCCAAGGACCCCGCCCACCCGGGCGGCTGGCTGGAGTTCAGCGGGACCGGTGAGCCCGTGGCCTCCCTCCCGCACGACAGCAGCTACCACGGCACCCACGTCGCCGGCACCATCGCGGGCGGCGACGCCTCGGGCACCGCGATCGGCGTCGCACCCGGCGCCGACCTCATGGCCGGACTGATCATCCCCGGCGGCTCGGGCACGCTCGCCCAGGTGATCGCGGGCATGGAGTGGGCGATCGCCCCGTACGACGCCGAGGGCAGGCCCGCAGGCGAACCCGCCGACGTGGTCAGCATGTCGCTCGGGGCCGAGGGCTACGCGGACGAACTGATCGAGCCCACCCGGAACATCTACCGCGCCGGTGTGTTCCCCTCCTTCGCCATCGGCAACCAGTGCGTCAGCGGCTCCGCCAGCCCCGGCAACGTGTACGAGGCCGTGTCCGTCGGTGCCACCGACGACGCCGACGACGTGGCCGACTTCTCCTGCGGCGAGGTCGTCGACCGCAGCGACTGGATCGACGCGCCCGCCGAATGGCCGCAGTCGTACGTGGTGCCCGACGTCTCCGCCCCCGGCGTGGACGTCCTGTCCACCCTCCCGGGTGGCGAGTACGGGCTGCTCAGCGGCACCTCCATGGCCACGCCCCATGTGTCCGGCACGGTCGCGCTGATGCTCCAGGCCCGCCCCGGCCTCACCGTCGACGACGCCCTCGGCATCCTCACCGGCACCTCCTTCTTCGACCAGCGCTACGGCGCGCGCCCCAACCCGCGCTACGGCTGGGGCCGCATCGACGCCTACGCCGCGGTGAAGGAGGCCGCGCTGCGCAGCGGCGTGCGCGGCACGGTCAAGGACACCAGGACCGGCCGCCCGCTGGCCGGAGTCACCGTCGCCCTCACCGGCACCGGACGCACCGTCACCACCGGCGCCGACGGCCGGTTCGAGCTGCGCCTCGCCGCCGGCACGCACGAACTGCGGCTCACCCGCTTCGGCTACGTGGCGCAGGAGATCACCGCGCGGGTGCGGACCGACCGGTACACCGACGTCTCCCCGCGGCTCGACCGGACCCGCCGCGGTGTGATCACCGGCCGGGTCACCTTCGGCCCGACGGGCTCCACCGTGCCCGGGGCGACGGTCACCGTCCTCGACGTCCCCGACCCGCTGAAGGCGACGACCGACCGCGAAGGCCGCTACACCATCCGCGACGTCCCCGTCGGCGCCTACGAAGTGTCCGCGAACGCCCCGGGGATCTCCCGCTCCAAGCCCGTACGGGTCGTCGTCCGCGGATCGGGTCCCGCGGCCCGCGCCGCCCTGCAACTGCCCCGGCCGTCCGCGACCGCACGCGTGTCGCTGACCTCCGAGGGCAAGCAGGGCAACCACGAGGCGTGGTGGCCCAAGCTGAGCGCCGACGGCTCCGCGGTGGCCTTCGCCAGCCCGGCCTCCAACTTCGGCCCCGGCGACACCAACGGCGAACTCGACGTCTTCGTCACCGACCTGAACACCGGGGAGACCGAGCGCGTGTCGGTCGCCTCCGACGGCGCCCAGGCCGACGGCTTCTCCCTGACGCCCACGCTCAGCGCCGACGCGCGGTGGGTGGGCTTCAACAGCGGCGCCACCAACCTCGTGCCCGGCGACACCAACCAGCAGACCGACGGCTTCGTGCACGACCGCAGGACCGGCACCACGGAACGCGTGTCCGTCGCCTCCGACGGCACCCAGGGCAACGGCCTGTCCTCCGCCCCCGCCCTCAGCGCCGACGGACGCTACGCCGTGTTCAACAGCGACGCCGACAACCTGGTGCCCGGCGACACCAACAACACCACCGATGTCTTTGTCCGCGACCGGCAGACCGGCACCACCAGCCGGATCTCGCAAGGCCCCGACGGCGGTCCCGGCGACGGCGCCTCCAGGGAGCAGTCGGTCAGCGCCGACGGACGCTACGTCGCCTTCCAGAGCGCCGCGGGCAACCTGGTGCCCGGCGACACCGACGGCGAACCCGACGTCTTCGTCCGCGACCGGCAGACCGGCACCACCACCCTGGTGCCCGGCCCGCGGCCCGGCGAGAACACCGGTCCCGTGATCAGCGCCGACGGACGGGTCGTCGCCTTCACCAACAACTGGCAGCTCTTCACCCAGGACCTGCGGACCGGCACCTCCGAGCAGGTCTCCGTGAACTCCGCCGGGGCCCCGGCCGACGACTGGGCCTTCGCACCCGCGCTGAGCGACGACGGCAGCAAGGTCGCCTTCTACAGCTACGCGACCAACCTCGCCTCGGTGGACACCAACCGGCAGGTGGACGTCTTCGTCCGCGACCGCACGGCCGGTACGACCGAGCGCGTGTCCACCGGTCTGGAGGGGGCGGAGGCCGACGGCGCGTCCGACCTCCCCTCCCTCAGCGGGGACGGGCGGTACGTGGCGTTCGAGAGCGCCGCGACGAATCTCGTCGCCGACGACACCAACCGCCGGTACGACGTCTTCGTCCACGACCGGGTCGAGGGCCCGGAGCCGGTCTTCGCGCTGAGCGGGCTGTCCGTGACCCCGCACGGCGCCCGGCCCGGCAAGGCGGTGCACGTCTCCGCCCGCGTCAAGAACGTCGGTGAGCGGACGGGTGACTACGAGGCCGTGCTCCTGGTCGGAGACGCGGTCGAGCAGCGCACAACGGTCCGCGTCCGGGCCGGGCACGACGTCCGCGTCGACTTCACCGTGCGCCGTGGCACGGCCGGCACCTACAGCGTCCGGCTCGGCGCGCTGACGGGGGAGTTCACCGTACGGAAGTGATTCCTGCGAGCGGCTGACACGGCGGTCCCGCGCCCCGGACTCCCCCGGGGCGCGGGACCGCTGCGTCCCGGGCCGTCGGCGCAGCCCCGCGTCGAGAGGTGCGTTCCGCGGTGCCCCGGGCGCGCCGGGGCACACCCGCGCCGATGCCGCGCCGCGACGGGGGCCGCCCGCGAACGGGCGGAACGCCGGGTCCGCGCCGGCGGAGCCGGCTCAGCAGGGCTGTTTGGCCCAGATGGTCTTGCCCTCCTGGGTGTGGCGGCAGCCCCAGCGCTGGGTCAGCTGGGCGACGATGAACAGTCCGCGGCCGCTCTCGTCGAGGGTGCGGGCCCGCCGCAGGTGCGGCGTGGTGCTGCTGCTGTCGGAGACTTCGCAGGTCAGGCCGTCGTCGTGGCGGATGAGGCGGAGCCGGACCGGCGGAAGGGCGTGGCGGATGGCGTTGGTGACGAGTTCACTGACGATGAGTTCCGTCGTCGGTGTGGCGTCCGGAAGCCCCCAGGCGGCCAGCTTCCCCGCCACGTGCTTGCGCGCGTGGGAGACGGCGGCGGGGTCGGCCGTCAGGTCCCAGGTGGCGACGGCGCAGCTGTCGAAGGTGCGGGTACGGGCGGCGAGGACCGCGGTGCAGGGCCGGTCGGCCTCGGGCAGGGCGCGCAGGACGGAGCGGCACACGGCGTCGAGGGTGGGGCCTTCCTGGCGCACGCTGGTGAGGGTGCGCAGCAGTTCCTCGGTGGCCGGCCCGCCGAGGCGGGTGTCGGTGTGCACCAGCAGGAGACTGCCCGCGGGCAGGTCCAGCTCGGTGGCCTCGGAGGACGGCCGTGCCTTCCCCAGCGGCCGGGACGGCGGGAGCGCGACCGTCGTGACCGCGCCGTCGGGAGTGAGGACGACCGGCGCGGGGTGCCCGGCGCCGGCGAGCGAACACCGGCCGGACACGGGGTCGTAGACCGCGTACAGGCAGGCGGCACTGACGCCCGTGCCCGCGGGGCGCAGCCGGCCGAGCACGTCGTCGAGATGGGTGAGCAACTCGTCCGGCTGGAGGTCGATGTCGGCCAGCGTGCGCACCGCCGCCCGCAGTTCGGCGGCCGCCTCTCCCGCCGCCGACCCGTCCTCGGCGCAGACCGAGCCGGCCACGAGGGCGACCCGGGCGCCGGGCAGCGGGATGGCGTCGAGCCAGTGGGCGCTCGGCCCGGAATGGTCGCAGGCGGGCAGGCAGCGGCCGACGACCTCCACCGCCGCCGACCGCGGCAGGGACGTGACCGGAAGGCCGTCGGGGGGCGCCGGTGCGGTCTCGCTCCCGTTGTGCGGGGGTTCCGCCGACGCCGTGACGGCGGGTTCCGCGGAGAAGCACGACCCCGCGACCGCGCACTGCCGGCGCTGCAGCCACAGGCGGACCCGGCACAGGACGAGGCTGAGGGCGAAGGACAGCGCGGCCGCCAGGATGACCACGGTCCGGCCGCCCACCGACACCCCGTGGATCGCGAAGCCGTAGATCACCACGCTGGCGGCGAGCGTGGCGGCGCCGATGACGAGGGTGCGCCTGACGGGCAGCAGGGAGGCGGCGACGAGGGGCACGAACGCCGAGTACTCCGACCAGCGGACCAGGCCGCCCGAGGACGCCTCCAGCTGGACCGCGCAGATGGCCCCGAGGTAGCCGAGGAGCAGCAGGGGGCCGATGCCCCACGGGAACCGGAGCGCGGTCATGCTCGCCAGCACCCTGCCGTGACCGGTGTGTCCGTTCGCGCGCACCGTCCGCCCGCCGTTCACGGGGCGGCCTCCGCCGGATGGTGCGACCGGGGGGCGGGCGGGCCCTGGCCGGCGCCCGGCACGGACGGGCGCTGCACCGCCACCATCGCGAGGTCGTCGTCGAGGTGCCGCCCGGTGTGGGCGTCCAGGTCCTCGCCGACGTTCCGCAGCAGTTCGTCCGGCGCCTCCCAGCCCCAGGTGCCGGCCCGTTCGTGGAGCGGGTAGAAGCCGCCCGAGGCGTCCCGGGCCTCGATGGCGCCGTCGGTGTACAGCAGGAGGGTGTCCCCGGCGCCGAACGCGAAGGTGTCGAGGTGGTAGTCGTCCGGGGCGTCGCCCGCCAGCCCGAAGGGCGGTGCGGGCCGGTGCGCCTCCAAGGTGGTGACCCGGCCGCAGTGCCGCACCAGCGGCGGCGGGTGCCCGCAGCTGACGACCCGTACGACGTCGGTGTCGTCGGGGACCTCCACCAGGAGGGCGGTGACGAAGCGCTCACCGGCCTCGGGGTCGGCCTCGGTGAGCTGGGCCAGATGCCTTTCGACACTGAGTTCCAGCGAGGCCGCCAGCCCGGGCAGGGTCGCGTGGTGGTGGGCGGCCTCGCGGAACGCGCAGAGGAGGACGGACGCGTCCTCCACGGCCGGCAGCCCCTTGCCGCGGACGTCGCCGATCAGGAACCTCGACGTCCCACCGGTGCGGGCGGCGCCGAACAGGTCCCCGCCCACCAGGGCGTGCGCGGCGGCCGCACGGTAGACCGAGGCGACCCGCAGCGGGCCCATGCGTGGCGGGATCGGCCGCAGCAGCACCCGTTGGGCCGCCTCGGACACCGCCCGCACCTCGTTGAGTTCCCTCAGGTCGCGGTCGTGCAGCGTGCGCGCGGCGATGACGAAGCCGGAGACCGCCAGCAGCGCACCGATGTGGATGGGCAGGACCGACGAGTGCAGCAGCCCGTCGTGGCGGTCGACGACCAGCATCGCGGCGCTGGCGACGAGGGCCACGAACGCGGTGAACCGGGCGCGCGCGAACGCCGCCGTGGAGGTGGGGGCGGCCACCAGCAGCGGGGACAGATGGATGGCCACGGGGGCGACGGATCCGGTCAGCGTGATCGCCGCGATCAGTCCGGCCGGCAGGGACACCTGGGTATGGATGCCCGGCTTGGGGACGCGCTCGCCGGCCCGGCCGGTGCTGCTGAGGTGCCTCCCCCGTCCGCCGGCGGGCCGCGCTCCGGATGGGCGGATGCGGGGCCCTGCCTGCGCTGTTTTCGGGACGGGGGAAGAGAAGAGATTCATGGGGGGTCCTGCGGGTGGTTCGTACGCCGTGCGCGGACGGGACGCATGCGGTGCGCCTGCGTCTTCCGTCTTCCTGCACGGTGGGAACGCGTGGCCGCGTCCCTGCGGACGGACGGGACGTCACCCGGCCCGGTGGGGGTCCGGCCGGTCGGCCGGTACGGTCAAGGGCGGCCAGCGCGGGGGGACCGGGACGCGGCCGCCCGGGCGGGGCCGTAGGG
>NZ_JARAVK010000132.1:0-25396 GCF_033792765.1 Streptomyces sp. PA03-6a
CGTGTCCTCCTCATGGAGACCCGGCCGCTGTCCGCGAGCAAGCGCTGGCGCGTCGTCGAGATCCTCGAGAAGGCCAAGTAGTACCGCTCGGCCGGCCGGCACGTAATTCCTGCGGGGGGTTCCCCGCAGGACGGTTCCGCCAGGCTCTCCGGGCCCGCCCCGGAGGGAACCGGCAGACGATCAGGAGAAAGACGTGATCCAGCAGGAGTCGCGACTGCGTGTCGCCGACAACACGGGCGCGAAGGAGATCCTTTGCATCCGTGTCCTCGGTGGCTCCGGTCGCCGCTACGCAGGAATCGGTGACGTCATCGTCGCCACCGTCAAGGACGCGATCCCCGGTGGCAACGTGAAGAAGGGCGACGTCGTCAAGGCGGTCGTCGTGCGCACCGTCAAGGAGCGCCGCCGTCCCGACGGTTCGTACATCCGCTTCGACGAGAACGCGGCCGTCATCCTCAAGAACGACGGTGACCCCCGCGGCACCCGTATCTTCGGCCCCGTGGGCCGGGAGCTGCGCGAGAAGAAGTTCATGAAGATCATCTCGCTCGCGCCGGAGGTGCTGTAACCGATGAAGATCAAGAAGGGCGACCTGGTCCAGGTCATCACCGGTAAGGACAAGGGCAAGCAGGGCAAGGTCATCGCGGCCTACCCGGCTGAGGACCGCGTCCTGGTCGAGGGTGTCAACCGGGTCAAGAAGCACACCAAGGCCGGCCAGACCGCCCGTGGTTCGAAGACCGGCGGCATCATCACGACGGAGGCCCCCGTCCACGTCTCCAACGTCCAGCTGGTCGTGGAGAAGGACGGCAAGAAGGTCGTGACCCGCGTCGGCTACCGCTTCGACGACGAGGGCAACAAGATCCGCGTTGCCAAGCGGACGGGTGAGGACATCTGATGACTGCCACCACTTCGCCTCGTCTGAAGGCGCGCTACCGCGAGGAGATCGCGGGCAAGATGCGTGACGAGTTCCAGTACGAGAACGTCATGCAGATCCCCGGTCTCACCAAGATCGTGGTCAACATGGGTGTGGGCGACGCCGCCCGCGACTCCAAGCTGATCGAGGGCGCGATCCGCGACCTCACCACGATCACCGGCCAGAAGCCGGCCGTCACCAAGGCCCGGAAGTCCATCGCGCAGTTCAAGCTGCGTGAGGGTCAGCCCATCGGCGCCCACGTCACCCTCCGCGGTGACCGCATGTGGGAGTTCCTGGACCGTCTGCTGTCGCTCGCGCTCCCGCGCATCCGCGACTTCCGCGGTCTGTCGCCGAAGCAGTTCGACGGCCGAGGCAACTACACCTTCGGTCTCACGGAGCAGGTCATGTTCCACGAGATCGACCAGGACAAGATCGACCGCACCCGGGGTATGGACATCACCGTGGTGACCACGGCGACCAACGACGCTGAGGGCCGCGCGCTCCTCCGTCACCTCGGCTTCCCGTTCAAGGAGGCGTGAGCCGTGGCGAAGAAGGCTCTTATCGCGAAGGCCGCCCGCAAGCCCAAGTTCGGCGTGCGTGGCTACACGCGCTGCCAGCGTTGTGGCCGTCCGCACTCCGTGTACCGCAAGTTCGGCCTGTGCCGCGTGTGCCTTCGTGAGATGGCGCACCGCGGTGAGCTGCCGGGCGTGACCAAGAGCTCCTGGTAACCACCAGGGGCTCTCGGTAAGCAGATGAGTGGCGGGAGCCCAGCCCTGCATACCGTAAGGTAGAAGGGTTGGGCGCCCGCCGCCCATGACCGTCTTACTACGCCGTAGGTCCCCGCGCCGCACCCGTCCCCAGTCTGATGGGGGAGAGGGATGGCGCATATAGGAAACCCCGGCGAGAGAGGCCTAAGGCCATCACATGACCATGACTGACCCGATCGCAGACATGCTGACGCGTCTGCGGAACGCGAACTCCGCGTACCACGACGAGGTCACCATGCCGTTCAGCAAGATCAAGTCGCACATCGCGGAGATCCTCCAGCAGGAGGGTTACATCACCGGCTGGAAGGTCGAGGACGCCGAGGTCGGCAAGAACCTCGTTCTCGAGCTGAAGTTCGGTCCGAACCGCGAGCGCTCGATCGCCGGCATCAAGCGCATCAGCAAGCCCGGTCTGCGGGTCTACGCAAAGTCCACCAACCTGCCGAAGGTGCTCGGCGGCCTGGGCGTGGCGATCATCTCCACCTCCCACGGGCTCCTCACCGACAAGCAGGCAAACAAGAAGGGCGTGGGTGGGGAAGTCCTCGCCTACGTCTGGTAGTCGGGAAACGGAGGTATAGCCATGTCGCGTATTGGACGGCTGCCCATCCCGGTTCCCGCCGGCGTGGACGTCACCATCGATGGCCGGACGGTCTCGGTGAAGGGCCCCAAGGGTTCCCTGACCCACACCGTTGCCGCGCCGATCGAGATCGTCAAGGGCGAGGACGGCACCCTGCAGGTGTCGCGTCCGAACGACGAGCGTCTGAACAAGGCCCTGCACGGCCTGTCGCGCACGCTGGTGGCGAACATGATCACCGGCGTGACCGCGGGCTACGTGAAGAAGCTCGAGATCAGCGGTGTCGGTTACCGCGTCCAGGCGAAGGGCTCCAGCCTGGAGTTCGCCCTGGGCTACAGCCACCCGATCGTCGTCGAGGCCCCCGAGGGCATCTCCTTCAAGGTCGAGAACCCCACCAAGTTCTCGGTCGAGGGCATCGACAAGCAGAAGGTCGGCGAGGTCGCCGCGAACATCCGCAAGCTGCGGAAGCCCGACCCGTACAAGGCCAAGGGCGTCAAGTACGAGGGCGAAGTCATCCGCCGCAAGGTCGGAAAGGCTGGTAAGTAAGCCATGGCATACGGTGTGAAGATCGCCAAGGGCGATGCTTACAAGGGCGCCGCCAAGAAGCGCCGCCACATCCGCGTCCGCAAGCGGATCTCGGGCACCGAGGCGCGTCCGCGCCTGGTCGTGACCCGCTCCAACCGCGGTATCACGGCACAGGTCATCGACGACCTCAAGGGCCACACCGTGGCGTCGGCGTCGCACCTGGACACCTCCATCCGAGGCGTCGAGGGTGACAAGACCGAGCAGGCCAAGAAGGTCGGCCAGCTGGTCGCCGAGCGCGCCAAGGCGGCCGGTGTCGAGACCGTCGTGTTCGACCGTGGTGGCAACCGGTACGCCGGGCGCATTGCCGCCCTTGCCGACGCCGCCCGCGAAGCCGGGCTCGGTTTCTGAGCCGGTTCCGTAGCTAGCGGAAACAGAGAGAGGTAATCCAATGGCTGGACCCCAGCGCCGCGGTGGCGGTGCCGGTGGCGGCGAGCGGCGGGACCGGAAGGGCCGTGACGGCGGCGCAGCTGCCGCCGAGAAGACCGCGTACGTTGAGCGCGTTGTCGCGATCAACCGCGTCGCCAAGGTTGTGAAGGGTGGTCGTCGCTTCAGCTTCACCGCGCTGGTCGTGGTGGGCGACGGTGACGGCACCGTGGGTGTCGGTTACGGCAAGGCCAAGGAGGTGCCGGCCGCCATCGCCAAGGGTGTTGAGGAGGCCAAGAAGCACTTCTTCAAGGTCCCCCGTATCCAGGGCACCATCCCCCACCCCATCCAGGGCGAGAAGGCCGCGGGCGTCGTCCTGCTCAAGCCTGCTTCCCCCGGTACGGGTGTGATCGCCGGTGGTCCGGTGCGCGCCGTTCTGGAGTGCGCCGGCATCCACGACGTCCTGTCGAAGTCGCTCGGCTCCGACAACGCGATCAACATCGTGCACGCCACGGTGGCCGCTCTCCAGGGCCTGCAGCGTCCCGAGGAGATCGCCGCCCGTCGTGGCCTGCCCCTCGAGGACGTGGCTCCCGCGGCTCTGCTCCGGGCGCGTGCTGGGGTGGGTGCGTAATGGCTCGCCTCAAGGTCACGCAGGTCAAGTCGTACATCGGCAGCAAGCAGAACCACCGTGACACCCTGCGTTCGCTCGGCCTGAAGCGGCTGAACGACGTTGTGGTCAAGGAGGACCGCCCGGAGATCCGCGGCATGGTCCAGACCGTCCGCCACCTCGTCACGGTCGAGGAGGTTGACTGACATGGGCACCGACAACACGTCGAACCCGCTGAAGGTCCACAACCTCCGTCCGGCCCCCGGTGCCAAGACCGCCAAGACCCGTGTGGGTCGTGGTGAGGCGTCCAAGGGCAAGACGGCCGGTCGTGGCACCAAGGGCACGAAGGCCCGCTACCAGGTTCCGGCACGCTTCGAGGGTGGGCAGATGCCCCTCCACATGCGTCTGCCGAAGCTCAAGGGCTTCAAGAACCCGTTCCGCACCGAGTTCCAGGTCGTGAACCTGGACAAGCTGACCGCGCTCTACCCCGAGGGTGGCGAGGTCACGGTGGCCGACCTGGTCGCCAAGGGTGCCGTGCGGAAGAACCAGCTCGTCAAGGTGCTGGGCACCGGCGAGATCTCCGTGGCGCTGCAGGTGACCGTCGACGCGGTCTCCGGCTCCGCCAAGGAGAAGATCACCGCTGCGGGCGGCTCGGTCACCGAGCTCGTCTGAGAGTGATGCCACATCCAGCCGGGGATGTTCCGCACTTTCGTGCGGGGCATCCCCGGTTGGTCATTCCGGGGACGGACGCTCGCCGGTAAGGTGGGCCCGGCTAGTCTTGCGGAGCCTGTGCGCTGACGCGGGTCAGGCAACCCCCAACGTTTTGCAGTTCGACCATTCGTAGCTTTCAACACCGTCACCTCCCGCCGAAGAAGCGGGGGGCGCAGGAGGCACCGTGCTCACCGCGTTCGCCCGGGCGTTCAGGACGCCCGACCTGCGCAAGAAGCTGCTGTTCACGCTGGGCATCATGATGCTGTTCCGGCTGGGAGCGCACATCCCGATCCCTGGGGTCGACTACCAGGTGGTCAACTCCTGCATCAAGGCGGTCGGCGGGAACCAGGGCCTCTTCGGCCTGGTGAACCTCTTCAGCGGCGGCGCGCTTCTGCAACTCACGATCTTCGCGCTCGGCATCATGCCGTACATCACCGCGAGCATCATCCTGCAGCTGCTCACCGTGGTCATCCCGCGCCTGGAAGCCCTCAAGAAGGAGGGCCAGGCCGGCCAGACCAAGATCACCCAGTACACGCGCTACCTCACCGTGGCGCTGGCGATCCTGCAGGGCACCGGCCTGGTGGCCACCGCCCGCTCCGGCAGCCTCTTCCAGCAGTGCCCCGACCGCTTCAACATCGTCCCCGACCAGTCGATCTTCACCACGATCACGATGGTCATCACGATGACCGCGGGTACCGCCCTCATCATGTGGCTGGGCGAGCTCATCACCGACCGCGGCATCGGCAACGGCATGTCGATCCTGATGTTCCTGTCGATCGCGGCCGGCTTCCCCGGCGCCCTCTGGGCGATCAAGAAGTCCGGGAAGATCGCGGACGGCTGGGTCGAGTTCGGCGCGGTCATCATGGTGGGTCTGGCGATGGTCGCCCTCGTCGTCTTCGTCGAGCAGGCGCAGCGCCGCATCCCCGTGCAGTACGCGAAGCGCATGATCGGCCGTCGTTCGTACGGAGGAACGTCCACCTACATCCCGCTGAAGGTGAACCAGGCGGGTGTGATTCCCGTCATCTTCGCGTCATCGCTCCTGTACATCCCGTCACTGGTCGTCCAGTTCAGTGGATCCACGTCTACCTGGGCAAACTGGGTCAGGGACAACCTGGTCAAGGGTGATCACCCGATCTACATCACCGCGTACTTCCTGCTGATTGTCTTCTTTGCCTTCTTCTACGTGGCCATCTCGTTCAACCCCGAAGAAGTCGCGGACAACATGAAGAAGTATGGTGGGTTCATCCCGGGCATCCGGGCTGGTCGTCCCACCGCGGAGTACCTCAGCTACGTGCTCAACCGCATCACGTGGCCGGGCGCGATGTACCTGGGTCTGATCGCCTTGGTGCCCACCGTGGCGCTGGTGCTGTTCAACGCGAACCAGAACTTCCCGTTCGGCGGGACGAGCATCCTGATCATCGTGGGTGTCGGCCTGGAGACCGTGAAGCAGATCGAGAGCCAGCTTCAGCAGCGTAACTACGAAGGGTTCCTCCGCTGATGCGCATCGTCCTCGTCGGGCCCCCCGGGGCCGGCAAGGGTACGCAGGCTGCGTACCTTGCCAGGAACCTGTCGATCCCGCACATCTCCACGGGCGACCTCTTCCGGGCGAACATCAGCCAGGGCACGGAGCTGGGCCGCAAGGCCCAGGAGTACATGGACGCCGGCCGGCTGGTACCCGACGAGATCACCATCGGCATGGCCAAGGACCGCATGCTGCAGCCGGACGCCGGGAACGGCTTCCTGCTCGACGGCTTCCCGCGGAACGTGGGCCAGGCGCAGGCGCTCGACAAGATCCTCGCCGAGGCCGGGATAGCGCTGGACGCGGTGCTGGACCTCGAGGTCCCCGAGGAGGAGGTCGTCAAGCGCATCGCCGGTCGCCGGCTGTGCCGCAAGAACGGCAGCCACGTCTTCCACGTGGTGTACAACCCTCCGGCCGATGCCGGCGTCTGCGACGAGTGCGGCGGCGAGCTGTACCAGCGGTCGGACGACACCGAGGAGAAGGTGCGGGTCCGGCTGGAGGAGTACCACAGCAAGACCGAGCCGATCATCGACTACTACAAGCAGCAGGGCCTGGTGCGCACCATCTCGGCCCTGGGCAAGGTCGCCGAGGTGACCAAGCGGGCGATGGACGCGCTGCACGACAAGAAGGACTCGGGCGACAGCGCCGCCTGAGCACATGCGTGACCGGTACGGCCGCGGTGTCCCCCAGGACCCCGCGGCCGTACCGTTGAGGTATCCGGTGGGACGAAGGAAGGCCAGGACCGATGGTGGAGATCAAGAGCCCCGAGCAGATCGCGAAGATGCGCGCGGCCGGCCTGGTCGTCGCCGCGATCCACGAGGCCACCCGTGAGGCGGCCGTCCCGGGGGCCACCACCAAGGACCTGGACGACGTGGCCCGCAAGGTCCTCGCCGACCACGGGGCCAAGCCGAACTTCCTGGGGTACGGCGGTTTCCCCGCCACGATCTGCACCTCCGTGAACGACGTCGTCGTCCACGGCATCCCGGACACCGCGACCGTCCTGAAGGACGGCGACGTCATCTCGATCGACTGCGGCGCGATCGTCGACGGCTGGCACGGCGACGCCGCCTACACGGCGTTCGTGGGCAGCGGCCACGCTCCGGAACTGGTGGAGCTCAGCCGGGTGACCGAGGAGTCCATGTGGGCCGGCATCGCCGCCTTCCGCAAGGGCGACCGGCTGGTCGACATCTCCCGTGCCATCGAGACGTACATCCGCCGGCAGCCGAAGCCCGGCGGCGGCAAGTACGGGATCATCGAGGAGTACGGCGGCCACGGCATCGGTTCGCAGATGCACATGGACCCCCACCTGCTGAACTACGTGTCCCGCAAGCGCGGCAAGGGCCCCCGCCTGGTGCCCGGCATGTGCCTGGCCATCGAGCCGATGGTCAGCCTCGGCACCCCCCTCACCCACGTCCTCGAGGACGAGTGGACGGTCAAGACCGACGACGGCACCTGGTCCTCGCACTGGGAGCACTCCGTCGCGCTCACCGAGGAGGGCCCGCTGGTCCTGACCGCCCGCGACGGCGGCAAGGCCAAGCTGGCGGAGTACGGGATCACGGCCGCGCCGGACCCGCTCGCCTGAGCGCCCCGTCCGCCGCGCTTACCGATCATCTTTCGCGGGCATACACCCCGGATTCGTCTTTCCAGATCGGCTGACGTAGACTGTCACGTCGGCCCGCGTATGCCTTCAGGCATGCCAAAAGCCGACCAAGGTAGCCGATCCCGAAAGCAGGACATGGCCAAGAAGCAAGGCGCCATCGAAATCGAGGGCACCGTGATCGAGTCTCTGCCGAACGCTATGTTCAAGGTGGAGCTGCAGAACGGTCACAAGGTCCTCGCGCACATCAGTGGCAAGATGCGCATGCACTACATCCGCATCCTTCCCGATGACCGGGTCGTTGTGGAGTTGTCCCCTTACGACCTCACGCGCGGACGGATCGTCTACCGCTACAAGTAGATCTCAAGACCCGGAGAACCTGACATCCCATGAAGGTCAAGCCGAGCGTCAAGAAGATCTGCGACAAGTGCAAGGTGATCCGCCGTCACGGCCGGGTCATGGTCATCTGCGACAACCTGCGCCACAAGCAGCGCCAGGGCTGACGCACGCCGACCTGCACCTCGCAGTTCTTCGCGCGACGCGAAACACATGTACATACGCAGCGCCCGTCCGGCCGGAACGCTCCGGCTGACGGCACCTCCGGCGGGGGCCGGAGACCTGATCCGTACCTGGTACGGCGGTCAGGAACGGCGCTGTGGAAGACCCCCGGACACCAACAGGAGCCATTGAATGGCACGCGTTTCAGGTGTCGACATCCCGCGCGAGAAGCGTGTGGAGGTCGCCCTCACCTACGTCTTCGGCATCGGCCGCACCCTGGCCAAGGAGACCCTCGCCGCCACCGGCGTGAACCCGGACACCCGGGTCCGCGACCTGGACGAAGAGGACCTGGTCAAGATCCGCGAGTACGTGGACGCCAACATCAAGACCGAGGGTGACCTCCGTCGCGAGATCCAGGCGGACATCCGTCGCAAGGTCGAGATCGGCTGCTACCAGGGCCTGCGCCACCGTCGCGGCCTGCCGGTCCACGGCCAGCGGACCCACACCAACGCCCGCACCCGCAAGGGCCCGCGTCGCGCCATCGCCGGCAAGAAGAAGCCGGGCAAGAAGTAGTCCTCAGCGGACGCTCGTCAGCGGTCTTCGCTGTAGGACCGACCACCTCCACCGGGAGTAACCACATATGCCTCCGAAGGGCCGTCAGGCCGGCGCCAAGAAGGTGCGCCGCAAGGAGAAGAAGAACGTCGCTCATGGGCACGCCCACATCAAGAGCACGTTCAACAACACCATCGTTTCGATCACGGACCCGTCCGGCAACGTGATCTCCTGGGCCTCTGCCGGCCACGTCGGCTTCAAGGGCTCGCGCAAGTCGACCCCGTTCGCCGCGCAGATGGCCGCCGAGTCGGCCGCGCGTCGCGCGCAGGAGCACGGCATGCGCAAGGTCGATGTGTTCGTCAAGGGCCCCGGCTCCGGCCGTGAGACCGCGATCCGCTCCCTCCAGGCCACCGGCCTCGAGGTCGGCTCGATCCAGGACGTCACTCCGACCCCGCACAACGGATGCCGCCCGCCGAAGCGCCGGCGCGTCTGATCAGCAATCCGCTGAGCAGGTAGGAGACAAACAGGAATGGCGCGTTACACCGGGGCCGACTGCAAGCGTTGCCGTCGGGAGAAGCAGAAGCTCTTCCTCAAGGGGAGCAAGTGCGAGAGCGCGAAGTGCCCGATCGAGATCCGTCCTTACCCCCCGGGTGAGCATGGACGCGGGCGCACCAAGGACAGCGAGTACCTGTTGCAGATGCGCGAGAAGCAGAAGTGCGCGCGCATCTACGGTGTCCTTGAGAAGCAGTTCCGCGGGTACTACGTGGAGGCGAACCGCAGGTCCGGCAAGACCGGTGAGAACCTGCTCCGCATCCTGGAGTCCCGGCTGGACAACGTGGTCTACCGGGCGGGCTTCGCCAAGTCGCGTGATCATGCGCGGCAGCTGGTCCGTCACGGCCACTTCCTCGTGAACGGCGTCAAGACCGACATCCCGTCGGCCCGTGTCGTCGCGAACGACATCGTCGAGGTCCGCGAGTCCTCCCGTAACCTGACGCCCTTCGCGGTGGCCCAGGGGGAGGCCGGCGAGAGGACCGTCCCGGCCTGGCTGGAGGCGATCCCCTCGCGTCTGCGGATCCTCGTGCACAACCTGCCCGAGCGCCCGGTCATCGACACCCAGGTGCAGGAGCAGTTGATCGTCGAGCTCTACTCGAAGTAGCAGCGCTCACGGTCCCGGGCGGTGCGGTGCTCCTGGCGCCGCGCCGCCCGTACCCTTGAAGCCTCGGCATCAAATAGTGGGTGCCGAAGACTGGAGGCATCACCCCATGCTGATCGCTCAGCGCCCTTCGTTGGCCGAAGAGGTCGTCGACGAGTTCCGTTCCCGGTTCGTGATCGAGCCGCTGGAGCCGGGCTTCGGCTACACCCTCGGCAACTCGCTCCGCCGTACGCTCCTCTCCTCGATCCCGGGTGCCGCCGTCACCTCGATCCGGGTCGACGGCGTCCTGCACGAGTTCACCACCGTGCCGGGTGTCAAGGAGGACGTCACCGACCTCATCCTCAACATCAAGCAGCTCGTCGTCTCCTCGGAGCACGACGAGCCCGTCGTGATGTACCTGCGCAAGCAGGGCCCGGGTGTGGTCACCGCCGCCGACATCGCGCCCCCGGCCGGTGTCGAGGTGCACAACCCCGACCTCGTCCTGGCCAGCCTGAACGGCAAGGGCAAGCTGGAGATGGAGCTGACCGTCGAGCGCGGTCGCGGCTACGTCTCGGCCGTCCAGAACAAGCAGCAGGGCCAGGAGATCGGCCGCATCCCGGTCGACTCCATCTACAGCCCGGTGCTCAAGGTCACCTACAAGGTCGAGGCGACTCGTGTCGAGCAGCGCACCGACTTCGACAAGCTGATCGTCGACGTCGAGACCAAGCAGGCCATGCGTCCCCGCGACGCGATGGCCTCGGCCGGCAAGACCCTGGTCGAGCTGTTCGGGCTCGCCCGCGAGCTCAACGTCGACGCCGAGGGCATCGACATGGGCCCGTCCCCCACGGACGCCGCCCTGGCGGCGGACCTCGCGCTGCCGATCGAGGAGCTCGAGCTCACCGTCCGTTCCTACAACTGCCTCAAGCGTGAGGGCATCCACTCCGTGGGTGAACTCGTGGCGCGCTCCGAGGCCGACCTGCTCGACATCCGCAACTTCGGTGCGAAGTCGATCGACGAGGTCAAGGCGAAGCTGGCCGGCATGGGCCTGGCCCTGAAGGACAGCCCGCCCGGATTCGACCCGACCTCCGCCGCCGACACCTTCGGTGCGGACGACGACGTCGACGCCGGTTTCGTGGAGACCGAGCAGTACTGATCTGACTGCCCCCAGGCGTCCGCCTGGGGGGCCTGACACCGGTACCTGACACGGCCGGTGCAGAGATTGAGGAGAAACACCATGCCGAAGCCCGCCAAGGGTGCCCGTCTGGGCGGCAGCGCCGCGCACGAGCGTCTGCTTCTCGCGAACCTCGCGAAGTCGCTGTTCGAGCACGGTCGCATCACCACCACCGAGGCCAAGGCGCGCCGTCTGCGTCCGGTCGCGGAGCGCCTGATCACCAAGGCGAAGAAGGGCGACATCCACAACCGTCGCCTGGTACTGCAGACGATCACGGACAAGGGCATCGTCCACACGCTCTTCACCGAGATCGCCCCGCGGTACGAGAACCGCCCGGGTGGTTACACCCGCATCACCAAGATCGGTAACCGCCGCGGCGACAACGCGCCGATGGCCGTCATCGAGCTGGTGGAGGCGCTGACCGTGGCCCAGCAGGCCACGGGTGAGGCGGAGGCCGCGACCAAGCGCGCGGTCAAGGAGGCCGAGGCCAAGACCGAGGCTCCGGCCGAGGTCGAGGACAAGGCCGAGGCCACCGAGGCTCCGGCCGAGGAGTCCAAGGACGCCTGACGTCCTGACCGGACGGGCCCGCACCCAGATCTCTGGGGGCGGGCCCGTCCGCGTGTTTGAGAGGATCTGCGGGTGAGTGTGGCGAGCGATGAGGTGGAGCCCGGGTACGTCCGGGTGCGGCTGGACCTGGCGTACGACGGGGCCGAGTTCTCCGGCTGGGCGAAGCAGCGCAACCGGCGGACCGTGCAGGGGGAGCTGGAGTCGGCCCTGCGGACGGTGCTGCGGCTGCCCGAGCCGGTCGAGCTGACCGTCGCCGGGCGTACGGACGCGGGTGTGCACGCCCGTGGGCAGGTCGCGCACGTCGACCTGCCGGAGGACGTCTGGGCGGCGGAGGGCGGCAAGCTGCTGCGCCGGCTGGCGGGACGGCTGCCCTGGGACGTACGGGTGTGGAAGGTCTCGCAGGCCCCGGCCGGCTTCAACGCGCGCTTCTCCGCGATCTGGCGCCGCTACGCCTACCGGGTCGGCGACCACCAGGGCGGGGTCGACCCCCTGCTGCGGGGGCACGTGCTGTGGCACGACCGGCCGGTGGACGTCGACCTGATGAACGAGGCGGCGCGCAAGCTCCTCGGCGAGCACGACTTCGCGGCCTACTGCAAGAAGCGGGAGGGCGCGACGACCATCCGCACCCTCCTGGAACTGCACTGGGAGCGGGACGCCTCCGGGCTGGCGGTGGCGACCGTACGGGCGGACGCCTTCTGCCACAACATGGTGCGCGCCCTGGTCGGGTCGATGCTGCTGGTCGGCGACGGCCACCGGCCGGCCGGTTTCCCCGGGGAGGTCCTGGCGGGACGGGTCCGGCACTCCGCGGTCAACGTGGTGCGGCCGCACGGGCTGACCCTGGAGGAGGTCGGCTACCCGGCGGACGAGCTGCTGGCCGCGCGCAGCCGCGAGGCCCGCAACATGCGTACCCTGCCGCTGCCGCGCGCCTGAGGGGCGGCGCCGCCGCGCACCGGGCCGCCGCCGGCCGGTGCGTTCATCTGCGGCGCCGCAGTGCCGCGACCACCTGAGTGAGGACGTAGCCCGAGCCCAGGGACGTCAGCACCAGCGGGACCGGGCGGAGGCGGTCGTGGAAGGCGCCCCACCAGGAGAAGCAGGCGGCCGGGACGAGCAGCAGCAGGTAGAGCGCGCGCATCGCCCACCAGCGGGCGGGGAGGCGCACCGGCGTGCCCCGCGGGGGGAGCGGCATCGCGCCCGTCTCGGTGGTGAGGGTGTCCCTGACCCCGGAGAGGAAACCGCGCGGGGCGAGCACCCGGGCGCCGGGCACCCCGTCGAGCGCGGCCGGACGCTCCCCGAAGCCCTCCGGCAGCACCGGCAGTCCCAGTGCCGCCACCGTGTCCGCGAGCCGCCGCCCCGGGGCGTCCATGGCGCGCAGCAGCGCCGTGAGGGGCCGTGCGTCGTGGACGCCGTAGGCCGCGGCGAAGGCGGCGGCCGTGGCGCCGGCGGCGTCCAGGGAGGGTACGGGCGCCCCCGGTGCCCACTCGTGCGCGGCGACCTTCCTGCCCCTGGCGTACAGCGTGATCCCGTACCGGTCGCCCGAGCGCTGCAGGACGACCGCGGGCCACTTCTCGCCCGCCGTGAACAGGTCGACCGCGCCCGCCAGACTGCCTTGCCCGGTCAGCTCGACATGGGTGAAGCCCGCTCCCGCCGGGGCCAGCCGCAGCCCGGTCCGGCACAGCAGTGCCGCCTGCGCGACGGCGGTGAGCGGTGCGGAGGCCACCGCCAGGGCACGCGGCGCCCAGTCGGGGGTGCCGGCCGGTACGGGGACCGCGGGCGGGGTGCCGAAGAACGGCGTGCGGGTGGCGACCTGCATCCGCACCCCGGTGCGGAAGTCCAGGAACTCCTGGCGGGGGTCCGCGCCCAGGTGGGCCCAGGGGAAGCTGGTGGCGTGCACGCCGATGTCGCGGAAGACGCGCAGCGCCTCCTCCCAGCGGCCCGCGCGCATCAGCATCAGCGCCAGGTGGTTGCGGAACCCCGCAGCCTCCGGGTCGCCGGGGTCGTACCAGCCGGACAGCTCCAGGGCGCGGTCCACGGCGGCGGCGATGCGGGCGGGCTCGACGGCGTCCGCGCCAAAAGCGTCGTCGGCGGCGGGTCCGCCCGAGACGATCTCGTACTCGACGGCCGCGAGCAGCGGCAGTGAGTTGATCTTCGAGCCGGGCAGTGCCTCCTCGGCGGCCTGCTCGGCGAAGTCGAACATCTCGCGGTGGGTGCCGTACCACTTGGCGCACAGGTACTGCAGGGCGGAGGCGTGGCAGCCGTAGTGGTGCGGGGCGCGCTCGACGGCCTCGGTCCAGTACGCGTCGAAGATCTCCCGCGAGGACTGCATGCCGCGCGCGTGGGTGAGGGCGACGCGCCACGGCACGGGGTCGGCGGGGTTGAGCTCGGCGGCGGCGCCGATCACCGGCACTGCGTCCTTGAGCAGCGCGAAGAAGGCCTTGAACTGCTCCGGCGAGACCTCGGAGGCGCGGGCGCCGCTGCGTATCTCCCAGGCCTGGAGGACGCACAGGTCGGCCTTGACCAGCGCCGCGTCCGGGTCCTCGGGCGCGGCGGCGAGCCAGGCGTCCAGCCACCCGGGGTTGTGGAGCGCGAACTGCGCCAGCTCGCAGACGTAGGTGTCGCGCAGTTCCCACTGGCAGCCCAGCCGGGTCGCGGACAGCAGCTCCCGGGCGGGCCCGTGGTCGCCGGTGCCCGCCGCAGCGAGCGCGCCGCGCAGCGGGACGCCGGGGACGTCCAGGAGGACGGCCTCGTCCGGTGGCAGGCCGGCCCCGACGGCCGCGCCGTGGCGGAGCATGCGGGGCAGGGTCAGCAGCGTACGCAGGGAGGGCATGGGCGGGGTCAGCAGGCCGGCGGGCCGGCCTCGGCGGGGCAGCGGCCGGAGCCGACGGAGCGGACCCGTCCGAGGAGCACGTGGCGCCGCTCCCGGGGGACGACCGGGACGCCCTGCCGTCCCGGCGGTGCGGTCCATCCCTCGTCCGGGTGGTACGGCTGCAGCGGCCCGTCAGTCATGGCGCGGATTCTATAGAGGAGAAAACCAGTTTGGCGGCGGGCGACCGTGCTACGAGAATCCACAGCATGGGACATGTGGACGTTGCGCATCTGGAGTACTACCTGCCGGACGGCCGGGTGTTGCTGGGCGACGTCTCGTTCCGGGTGGGCGAGGGCGCCGCGGTGGCCCTCGTCGGGGCGAACGGCGCCGGCAAGACGACCCTCCTGCGGCTGATCTCCGGTGAGTTGAAGCCGCACGGCGGCACGGTCACGGTGAGCGGCGGGCTGGGGGTCATGCCGCAGTTCGTCGGCTCGGTGCGGGACGACCGCACCGTGCGGGACCTGCTGGTGTCCGTGGCGACGCCGCGGATCCGCGCGGCCGCCGCCGCGGTCGACGCCGCCGAGCTGGAGATCATGGCGCAGGACGACGAGGCCGCCCAGCTGGCCTACGCGCAGGCGCTCAGCGACTGGGCCGAGGCCCGCGGCTACGAGGCCGAGACGGTCTGGGACATGTGCACCACGGCCGCGCTGGGCGTCCCGTACGAGCGGGCCCAGTGGCGCGAGGTGCGGACGCTGTCGGGCGGCGAGCAGAAGCGGCTGGTGCTGGAGGCGCTGCTGCGCGGCACCGACGAGGTGCTGCTGCTGGACGAGCCGGACAACTACCTCGACGTCCCCGGGAAGCGCTGGCTGGAGGAGCAGCTGCGGCAGACCAGGAAGACGGTGCTGTTCGTCTCCCACGACCGGGAGCTGCTGGCCCGCTCCGCCGAGAAGATCGTCAGCGTCGAGCCGGGACCGGCCGGCTCGGACGTGTGGGTGCACGGCAGCGGCTTCGCCACGTACCACGAGGCGCGGCGCGAACGCTTCGCCCGCTTCGAGGAGCTGCGACGGCGCTGGGAGGAGGAGCACGCCCGGCTGAAGAAGCTCGTGCTGACCCTCCGTCAGCAGGCGGCGATCAGCCCCGACATGGCCTCCCGCTACCGGGCAGCGCAGACCCGGCTGCGCAAGTTCGAGGAGGCGGGGCCGCCGCAGGAGCCGCCGCGCGAGCAGGACATCCGCATGCGGCTGTCCGGCGGGCGCACCGGCATGCGCGCCGTCACCTGCGGGCGGCTGGAGCTGACCGGGCTGATGAAGCCGTTCGACCTGGAGGTCTTCTACGGGGAGCGGGTGGCCGTCCTCGGTTCGAACGGCTCGGGCAAGTCGCACTTCCTGCGGCTGCTGGCCGGCGACCCCGGCGTACGGCACACGGGGGAGTGGAAGCTGGGCGCGCGGGTTGTGCCGGGGCACTTCGCGCAGACGCACGCGCACCCGGAGCTGGCGGGGCGCACCCTCGTCGACATCCTGTGGACCGAGCACGCCCGCGACCGCGGCAAGGCGATGTCCGCCCTGCGGCGCTACGAGCTCGACCGGCAGGGCGACCAGCGCTTCGACCAGCTGTCGGGCGGGCAGCAGGCGCGCTTCCAGATCCTGCTGCTGGAGCTGGCCGGGGCGACGGCACTGCTGCTGGACGAGCCGACCGACAACCTGGACCTGGAGTCGGCGGAGGCGCTGCAGGAGGGGCTGGAGGCGTTCGACGGGACCGTGCTCGCGGTGACGCACGACCGCTGGTTCGCCCGCAGCTTCGACCGGTACCTGGTCTTCGGTGCGGACGGGGTCGTCCGGGAGGCGCCGGAACCGGTGTGGGACGAGACGCGGGTCGCGCGGGAGCGCTGACCGGGGTCCCGGGCCGGGCCCGGGGCCGGCGCCCCCGAGGCGGGCGTGCGGGCGGGGGCGGCCGGTGCGGGCACGCCCCCGCACCGGCTGTTTTGACCCGAACGGGCAGCCGCGGGTATTCTGCAGGTTCGTTATGCGTATTGGCTTGCTCGTTCTCACGTGAGAGGCCGCTACGCCGGTCCACCGGGCCGATGACCAGCGTTCACCTCGCGGTATGCGTCGCCGCAGGGTGACAGGGCTGTCGTGATCGTCCGGGTGGCCTTGTCAGTACCCACTCACTGAAGAAGCGAAGGCTACGACCGTGCGTACGTTCAGCCCCAAGCCCGGCGATGTCCAGCGCCAGTGGCACGTCATTGACGCGCAGGACGTCGTCCTGGGCCGTCTGGCGTCCCAGACCGCGTCCCTCCTGAGGGGCAAGCACAAGCCGATTTATGCGCCCCACGTCGACACCGGTGACTTCGTCATCATCATCAACGCCGACAAGGTGCACCTCTCCGGTAACAAGAAGCAGCAGAAGCTGGCCTACCGCCACTCGGGCTTCCCGGGCGGTCTGCGTTCCGTCCGCTACGACGAGCTGCTCGACAAGAACCCCGAGAAGGCCATCGAGAAGGCCGTCAAGGGCATGCTGCCCAAGAACAGCCTGGGCCGCCAGATGCTCTCCAAGCTGAAGGTGTACGCGGGTGCCGAGCACCCGCACGGTGCCCAGCAGCCGGTTCCGTTCGAGATCAGCCAGGTCGCGCAGGGCTAGTCCCGGCCACCACCGATACACAGAAAGCATCTGAGGAGCATCGTGGCCGAGACCACCCCTGAGACCCCTCTCGTCGAGGACGGCGAGATCGTGGAGACCATCGAGATCCCGGAGGAGTACACCTCCGAGTCCCTCGCCTCCCGCTTCGGCGAGCCGCAGCCGGCCGCCGGCACGGGCCGCCGCAAGGAGTCCGTCGCCCGCGTCCGGATCATCCCGGGCTCCGGCAAGTGGACGATCAACGGTCGCACCCTTGAGGAGTACTTCCCCAACAAGGTGCACCAGCAGGAAGTCAACGAGCCGTTCAAGATCCTTGAGCTCGACGGCCGTTACGACGTCATCGCCCGCATCAACGGAGGCGGCATCTCCGGCCAGGCCGGTGCGCTGCGCCTGGGCGTCGCCCGTGCGCTGAACGAGGCGGACGTCGACAACAACCGCGGCCCGCTCAAGAAGGCCGGCTTCCTGACCCGCGACGCTCGCGAGATCGAGCGCAAGAAGGCCGGTCTGAAGAAGGCCCGCAAGGCGCCGCAGTACAGCAAGCGCTAAGCATCACGCGCGCGCTGCACTGCACGTACGCCCCGGAGGCACTTTGTGCGTCTCCGGGGCGTACGCATTCCGGGGGGTATAGACGTATAACCGGATGGACGCCCGGCGAGTACGGGGCGGAGCACGGCAACATCTCGGAGGTAACGACGTGGGACGACTCTTCGGTACGGACGGTGTGCGCGGTGTCGCGAACGCGGATCTGACGGCCGAGCTCGCGCTCGGACTGTCGGTCGCGGCGGCGCACGTGCTCGCCGAGGCGGGCACGTTCGAGGGCCACAAGCCGGTGGCCGTGGTGGGACGGGATCCGCGCGCGTCCGGAGAGTTCCTGGAGGCCGCGGTGGTGGCCGGGCTCGCCAGCGCCGGCGTCGACGTGCTGCGGGTGGGCGTGCTGCCGACCCCGGCCGTGGCCTACCTCACCGGCGCGCTCGGCGCGGACCTGGGCGTGATGCTCTCCGCGAGCCACAACCCGATGCCCGACAACGGCGTCAAGTTCTTCGCCCGGGGCGGCCACAAGCTCGCGGACGAGCTCGAGGACCGCATCGAGTCCGTCTACGAGGAGCACCGCACCGGCGCCCCCTGGGACCGCCCCACCGGCGCCGGCGTGGGCCGCGTGCGCGAGTACGACCAGGGCTTCGACCAGTACGTCGCCCACCTGATCGGCGTCCTGCCGAACCGCCTGGACGGCCTGAAGATCGTCCTGGACGAGGCCCACGGCGCTGCCGCCCGCGTCTCCCCCGAGGCCTTCGCCCGGGCCGGCGCCGAGGTGGTCACCCTCGGTGCCCAGCCGGACGGCCTCAACATCAACGACGGCTGCGGTTCCACCCACCTGGACCTGATCAAGGCCGCCGTCATCGAACACGGCGCGGACCTCGGCATCGCCCACGACGGCGACGCCGACCGCTGCCTGGCCGTGGACCACCAGGGCAACGAGGTCGACGGCGACCAGATCCTGGCCGTCCTGGCCGTCGCCATGCGCGAGGCGGACCGGCTGCGGAAGAACACCGTCGTCGGCACCGTCATGTCCAACCTGGGCTTCAAGCTCGCCATGGAGCGCGAGGGCATCGAGCTGATCCAGACCGCCGTCGGCGACCGCTACGTGCTGGAGTCGATGAAGGAGCACGGCTACGCGCTGGGCGGCGAGCAGTCCGGCCACGTGATCATCCTCGACCACGCCACCACCGGCGACGGCACCCTCACCGGCCTCATGCTGGCCGCCCGGGTCGTCTCCACCGGCCGTTCGCTGGCCGAGCTGGCCACCGTCATGGAGCGGCTGCCGCAGGTCCTGGTCAACGTCCGGGACGTCGACCGGAGCCGTGTCGGGTCCTCCAGCGAGCTGTCCGCCGCCGTGGCCGAGGCGGAGGCCGAGCTCGGCAGCACCGGCCGCGTGCTGCTGCGCCCCTCCGGCACCGAGCCGGTGGTCCGCGTCATGGTCGAGGCCGCCGACATCGACCACGCCCGCTCGGTGGCCGGCCGGCTCGCCGACGTCGTGAAGTCCGCGCTCGGCTAGTCCGACGACGCGCCCGGCACCGTACGCCGCCGCCTGCGCTGCATCGCCCAGAAGCCCTTCTGGGCGAGCAGCGTCAGGACGCCCGCGATGACGATGCCCGCCAGGTTGACGCCCAGTTGCGCCGAGGAGCCCCACAGCTCGCGGTAGTCGCCGTAGGTCAGGGCGAGGGCGGCGTTGGCGGCCGCCGGGACGGTGGTCACCGAGATCGCCACGCCGACCAGGGCGCCGGACTTGGCGGAGGTCAGCGAGAGGATCCCGGCGATCCCGGCGAGGAACGCCACCACGAAGGAACTGGCGTCCGGCTGCCAGATGAAGGCGGTCGACGGATGCGGCGCCGTGAAGTCGGCCACGCCGAAGACGCCCAGGACGTCCATCAGGTAGGCGAAGCCGCCGGTGAGCACCATCGCCACCGGGAAGCCCACCAGCAGCGCCACCAGTGAGCGCCGGGCCAGCCGCCCCTGGCGCTGGACCAGACCGGTGCACACCCCCGCCAGCGGGCCGAACTCCGGGCCGACCACCATCGCGCCGACGATCAGGATCGCGCTGTCGAGCATCACGCCGCAGGCCGCCAGCATCGTCGCCAGGGCCAGGAACGCCAGATAGGTGACGGTGAGGGTGGACTCCTCGTGGGTCGCGTCGGTCAGCGACTCCCACAGCACGGCGTCCGCGCCCTCCCCGGGCGCGTCCTCCTCGGCCTTCTCGGCGCGGGCCGACAGCGACAGGTCGATGTGCTCCACCGCGATCGAGCCCGTGTCGGCGACGCCCATGCGCCGCAGGGCCCGCAGCAGTTCGTCGCCCGCCTCGCGCGCCACGTCGCACATGACGATGTCCCCGCGCGGGTTGCGGGCCGCTCCGGGCAGCACGGCGACGTGGGTGGCGCCGACGGTCCCCTCGACGAGGGACACGACCTCGTCGGTGCTCCCCTGCGGGACGATCATCCGGAGATGCAGCATGCGGGGCAGGCTACCCGGCGGCCGGTGGACTACAGCTTGCGCAGGGAGAGTTTCTGCACCTTGTGGTCGGGGCCCTTGCGCAGGATCAGGGTCGCGCGGCCGCGGGTGGGCAGCACGTTCTCCAGCAGGTTGGGCTGGTTGATGGCGCGCCAGGTGTGGCGGCCGTACTCCATGGCCTCCGCCTCGGAGACCTCGGTGTAGCGGTGGAAGTACGACAGCGGGTCCTGGAAGGCGGTCTCGCGCAGCTTGCGGAAGCGCGCCAGGTACCACTGCTCGATGTCCTCGGTGCGCGCGTCCACGTACACGCTGAAGTCGAAGTAGTCGGCGAGCGCGACCCGGGTGCGGCCGTCCTTGCCCGGCAGGGCGGGCTGCAGGACGTTCAGGCCCTCGACGATGAGGATGTCCGGGCGCCGGACGACCAGCTCATCGTCGGGCACGATGTCGTAGATCAGGTGCGAGTAGACGGGCGCGCGCACCTCGTCCTTGCCGGCCTTCACGTCGGCCACGAAGCGCGTCAGGGCGCGCCGGTCGTACGACTCGGGGAAGCCCTTGCGGGACATCAGCCCGCGGCGCTGGAGCTCGGCCTTGGGGAGCAGGAAGCCGTCGGTGGTGACCAGTTCCACCCGCGGGTGCTCCGGCCAGCGGGCGAGCAGCGCCTTCAGGATGCGCGCGGTGGTCGACTTGCCGACCGCGACGCTGCCGGCGACCCCGATGACGAAGGGCGTGCCGGCCTGCGAGCCGTGGCCCTCCCCGGTGTCGTCGAGGAAGGTGTTGACGGCGCCGCGCAGTCCGTGGGTGGCGCCGACGTAGAGGTTGAGCAGCCGCGACAGCGGCAGGTAGACGTCGATCACCTCGTCCAGGTCGATGACGTCGCCGAGACCGCGCAGGCGCTCGACCTCGTCCGCGGTGAGCGGCAGCGGCGTGCGGTCGCGCAGCGCGCTCCACTCGGCCCGCGTCAGGTCGACGTACGGCGTGGGCTCGGCGCGGCGGCGCGTCGGGTGGGGGGAAATCGTCGGCGGCACGGATTCATTGTTGCGCCGCGGTGAACGGCGCTCACGCCGGGGTCGGCCGGGCCGGCGCCGGCGCCGTCGTCAGCGGTATGTCAGCCCGTTGTCAGTGGCGTCCGGGACAGTGGTGCGCAACGGAGCAACACCGAGCGAACCATGACGGGGAGGACATCGCGGATGAGTTACGCGATCCAGGCGGAGGGCCTGGTCAAACGCTTCAAGGAGACCACGGCCCTGGCCGGCGTGGACCTGGCCGCGCGCAGCGGCACGGTGCTCGGCGTGCTCGGCCCCAACGGGGCGGGGAAGACCACGGCGGTGCGCATCCTGGCCACCCTGCTGCGGCCGGACGCCGGCCGGGCGCTCGTCGGCGGCCACGACGTGGTGCGGGAGGCCGGCGCCGTACGCGGGCTCGTCGGTCTCACCGGGCAGTACGCGGCCGTGGACGAGATGCTCACCGGCCACGAGAACCTGCTGATGATCGCCCGGCTGCTGGGCCTGCCGCGCCGTGAGGCCCGCGCCCGGGCGACGCGGCTGCTGGAGGAGTTCCGGCTCGCCGACGCCGGCGGCCGGGCCGCCAAGACGTACTCCGGCGGCATGCGGCGCCGCCTCGACCTCGCCGCCAGCCTGGTCGGCCGGCCGCGGGTGCTCTTCCTCGACGAGCCCACCACCGGCCTGGACCCGCACAGCCGCAACGAGCTGTGGGACATCGTCCGCGGCCTGGTCGGGGACGGTACGACGGTGCTGCTGACCACGCAGTACCTGGAGGAGGCCGACCAGCTCGCCGACGACATCGCGGTGATCGACCGCGGCCGGGTGATCGCCGAGGGCACGCCCGACGGGCTCAAGGAGCAGGTCGGCGGCCAGGTCCTGCAGGTGCGGCCGATGGCCGCGGCGGAGCTGGAGAAGGTCCACGCGATGGTCTCGGTGGTCGCCGGGCCCGCCACGAAGATCGAGTCCGGCCTGGTCACCGCCGCGGTGAACGACCCGGAGCTGATGCCCGCCGTCGTACGGCGGCTGGACGAGGCCGGCGTTCGGGTGAGCGAGCTCACGCTGCGCCGCTCCAGCCTCGACGAGGTGTTCCTGTCCCTCACCGGGCACCGCGCGGTGGAGGAGACGACGACGGACGAGGACAAGACGGAGGCCCTGGTATGAGCGCCGTGACCGTGGACGTGATGCCGGTCGCCAAGGTCCGGCTCCGGGACGGGCTGCAGCAGACCTGCACGCTCGCCTGGCGCAACCTGGTGCAGATCAAGCACAACCCGATGGAGCTGATGGACCTCAGCGTCCAGCCCGTCATGTTCGTGCTGCTCTTCACCTACGTCTTCGGCGGCCAGATGGCCGGCTCGCCGGACGCCTACCTGCAGTACGCGCTGCCCGGGATCATCGTGCAGAACGCCCTCTTCGCGACCATGAACACCGCGATGGGCCTCAACATCGACCTCACCAAGGGCGTCCTGGACCGGTTGCGCTCGCTGCCGATCGCCCGTTCCGCGCCGCTCATGGGGCGGGTCGTGGCGGACCTCGGCAAGCAACTGTGGTCGCTGCTGCTGATGCTGGGCCTGGGTGTGCTCATGGGCTTCGACGTGGACGGCGGCGTGTCCGGCGTACTGGGCGCGGCGGGCCTGCTGCTGGCCTTCGCGGTCGCCATGTCCTGGATGACGCTGCTGATCGGGATGCTGGTCTCCGAGCCGGAGAAGGTGATGACCTTCGGCTTCGTGCTGGTCATGCCGCTCACCTTCACCTCCAGCGCCTTCGTGCGCGCGGACACCATGCCCGGCTGGCTCAGGGCGTGGGCGGACGTGAACCCGGTCACCCGCCTGGCCGACGCCGTACGGGGGTTGATGACCGGCTCCGGTGCGGTCGCCGGACCGGTCATGTGGTCGCTGCTGTGGGCCGCGGGGATCGCGGTGGTCTTCGTCCCGCTGGTGATGCGCGCCTACCGCGCGCGCAGCTGAACGCGCTCCCGGGATGCCCCGGACCGTCCCGGTCCGGGGCCCACCGGCGTCCGCCGTCGGGTTCGACGTCCGCCGTCCGCCGCCTAGAGTTCTTCCCATGTGCGGAATCGTTGGATACGTGGGCGGCCAGTCCGCCCTCGACGTCGTCATCGCGGGTCTGAAGCGCCTGGAGTACCGGGGGTACGACTCGGCGGGCGTCGCCGTCCTCGCCGACGGCGGGCTCGCCGCGGCCAAGAAGGCCGGGAAGCTCGCCAACCTCGAGAAGCTGCTGGACGAGCGTCCGCTGCCGAGCGGCCCCGCCGGGATCGGGCACACCCGCTGGGCCACCCACGGCGGCCCCACGGACGCCAACGCGCACCCGCACCTGGACAACGCGGGCCGGGTCGCCGTCGTCCACAACGGCATCATCGAGAACTTCGCCGCCCTGCGCGCCGAACTCGCCGAGCGCGGCCACGACCTGCTCTCCGAGACCGACACCGAGGTCGTCTCCCACCTCCTCGCCGAGGCCTACTCCTCCACCGGGGACCTCGCCGAGGCCATGCGCCAGGTCTGCGGCCGCCTCGACGGCGCCTTCACCCTGGTGGCCGTCCACGCCGACGAGCCGGACGTCGTGGTCGGCGCCCGCCGCAACTCCCCGCTCGTCGTGGGCGTCGGCGACGGCGAGAACTTCCTCGCCTCCGACGTCGCGGCCTTCATCGCGTACACCCGCGAGGCCATCGAACTCGGCCAGGACCAGGTCGTGGAGCTGCGCCGCGAGGGCGTCACCGTCACCGACTTCGAGGGCAAGCCCGCCGACGTCCGGCCGTACCACATCGACTGGGACGCCTCCGCCGCCGAGAAGGGCGGCTACGACTACTTCATGCTCAAGGAGATCGCCGAGCAGCCCAAGGCCGTCGCCGACACGCTGCTGGGCCGGATCGACGCGAGCGGCCTGCTGACGCTCGACGAGGTACGGATCCCCGCCTCCGTGCTGCGCGAGGTCGACAAGATCGTCATCGTCGCCTGCGGCACCGCCTTCCACGCCGGAATGATCGCCAAGTACGCGATCGAGCACTGGACCCGCATCCCCTGTGAGGTGGAGCTCGCCAGCGAGTTCCGCTACCGCGACCCGATCCTGGCCCCGCGCAGCCTGGTGGTCGCCATCAGCCAGTCCGGCGAGACCATGGACACCCTCATGGCCCTGCGGCACGCCCGCGAACAGGGCTCCAAGGTGCTGGCCATCTGCAACACCAACGGCTCCACCATCCCGCGCGAGTCCGACGCGGTGCTCTACACCCACGCCGGCCCCGAGGTCGCCGTCGCCTCCACGAAGGCGTTCCTCACCCAAGTCGTCGCCTGCTACCTCGTCGCCCTCTACCTGGGCCAGGTGCGCGGCACGAAGTGGGGCGACGAGATCCTCGCCGTCATCCGCGAGCTCTCCCAGATCTCCCGTCAGGTCGAGCAGGTCCTGGAGACCATGGAGCCGGTCCGCGAACTGGCCCGGTCCCTCAAGGACAAGAACACCGTCCTCTTCCTCGGCCGCCACGTGGGCTACCCCGTCGCCCTGGAGGGCGCGCTCAAGCTCAAGGAACTCGCCTACATGCACGCCGAGGGCTTCGCCGCCGGCGAGCTCAAGCACGGCCCCATCGCGCTGATCGAGGAGGACCTCCCCGTCGTCGTGGTCGTGCCGTCGCCGCGCGGGCGCTCGGTGCTGCACGACAAGATCGTCTCCAACATCCAGGAGATCCGGGCCCGCGGCGCACGCACCATCGTCATCGCGGAGGAGGGCGACGAGTCCGTCGTCCCCTACGCCGACCACCTGGTGCGGGTGCCGCAGACCCCGACGCTGCTGCAGCCGCTGGTCGCGACCGTGCCGCTGCAGGTCTTCGCGTGCGAACTGGCCACGGCCCGCGGCAACGAGGTCGACCAGCCGCGGAACCTCGCGAAGTCCGTCACGGTCGAGTGAGCACGCCGTGATCATCGGGGTGGGCATCGACGTCGCCGAGATCGACCGCTTCGAGCAGTCCCTGGAGCGCACGCCCGGCCTGGCCGAGCGGCTCTTCCTCCCCGGCGAGCTCCACCTCCCCAGTGGGGCCCGCCGGGGCGGCGCCTCCCTCGCGGCGCGGTTCGCCGCGAAGGAGGCGGTCGCGAAGGCGCTGGGGGCGCCCGGGGGGCTGCACTGGTCGGACGCGGAGGTCGTCACGGAGGATTCGGGGCAGCCGCGGCTCATCGTCCGGGGGACGGTGGCGGCGCGGGCCGAGCAGTTGGGGGTGCGGACGTTCCACATCTCGCTCAGCCACGACGCGGGGGTCGCGTCCGCGGTGGTCGTCGCCGAGGGCTGACCCGGTCCGGGCGACGTTCTGTGGGGCCCGGTTGTCGTGTGCGGCGCGGTTGTGGTTGCGGTTGGGGGTTTCCCCGCCCTCCCTCCCTCCCCCAGCCTTCGGCCGGGGGGACCCCCACAGCGC